>NZ_JBCNNS010000110.1:0-14532 GCF_039594335.1 Raoultella sp. | reverse complement strand
GGCGAAGTGACGAAATCCGCGAATCTCTGCGACTGGTATGCGGAACATGGCCCGGCGATGCTGGCGACCGAAGCCACGCTGGTGGAAAATGACAATGCGGTGATTGAGTATCGTCCGCTGGGCGCGATCCTCGCCATTATGCCGTGGAACTTCCCGCTATGGCAGGTACTGCGCGGTGCGGTGCCGATTCTGCTGGCGGGGAATAGCTATCTGTTGAAACATGCGCCGAACGTGCTGGGTAGCGCGGCGCTGATTGGCGAGATCTTCAATCAGGCTGAACTGCCTGACGGCGTTTTTGGCTGGGTGAATGCAACGAATGACGGCGTCTCACAGATGATTAACGACTCGCGTATTGCCGCAGTGACGGTCACCGGCAGCGTACGCGCCGGGAAGGCGATTGGCGCGCAGGCCGGTGCGGCGTTGAAGAAATGCGTCCTTGAACTGGGCGGTTCCGATCCGTTTATCGTCCTGAATGATGCTGACCTCGACGCCGCGGTCAACGCCGCGGTGATTGGCCGCTATCAAAACACCGGACAGGTTTGCGCCGCTGCGAAGCGTTTTATCGTTGAGTCCGGGATTGCCGATGCCTTCAGCAAAAAATTTGTTGCCGCGGTTGAGGCGCTGAAGATGGGCGATCCGCGTGATGAAGCCAACTATCTTGGGCCGATGGCGCGTTTCGATCTGCGCGACGAACTGCATCAACAGGTGACGGCCACGCTGGCTGAAGGGGCGACCTTGCTGCTCGGCGCGGAGAAAATCGCCGGGCCGGGCAACTACTATGCGCCAACGGTGCTAGGCGACGTCACGCCGGAGATGACCGGATTCCGTCAGGAGTTGTTTGGTCCGGTGGCGACCATTTCCGTGGCGCGAGACGCAGACCATGCGCTGAGGCTGGCCAATGACAGCGAATTTGGTCTGTCGGCAACCGTGTTTACCGCCAGCGTCGATGAGGCCGGGCGTTTTTCTCGCGAACTGGAGTGCGGTGGCGTCTTTATCAACGGTTACAGCGCCAGCGATGCCCGTGTGGCGTTTGGCGGAGTGAAGAAGAGCGGATTTGGTCGCGAGCTGTCTCACTTTGGCCTGCATGAGTTCTGCAATATCCAGACTGTCTGGAAAGACCGTCGCTAACGGAAGACGCCCCTGACGATCGTCACCCCGCTCTGTTATACTCGCAGCCCGAAGTTTGACGGCGGGCAAGGAGCCGGGTGTGGCGACGGTCATTAATAATACAATGCTGGAGACGATTCTGGCTGAAATCAGGCCGCTGATTGGGCGTGGCAAAGTGGCGGATTATATTCCGGCGCTGGCAAGCGTCAGCGGCAATAAGCTTGGGGTGGCGATTTGCACGGTGGATGGACAACACTATTCTGCCGGCGATGCCCACGAGCGTTTTTCCATTCAATCCATCTCCAAAGTGCTGAGCCTGGTGGTGGCGATGAACCACTATCAGGAAGATGAGATCTGGCAGCGGGTGGGGAAAGATCCTTCCGGGCAACCGTTCAATTCGCTATTACAGCTGGAAATCGAGCAGGGCAAACCGCGTAACCCCTTTATTAATGCCGGCGCACTGGTGGTCTGCGATATGTTGCAAAGCCGACTGAGCGCGCCGCGACAGAGAATGCTGGAAATCGTGCGTCGTCTGAGTGGGGTGACGGATATCGCCTATGATCCGGTGGTGGCGCGTTCGGAGTTTGACCACTCGGCACGCAATGCCGCGATCGCCTGGTTGATGAAATCATTCGGCAACTTCGACAATGATGTCGCGACGGTGCTGCAAAACTATTTTCACTATTGTTCGTTGGAAATGAGCTGTGCCGAACTGGCGCGGACGTTTCTGTTTCTCGCCGATCGCGGGGTGGCTCCGCATCTGGATACCCCGGTGATTGCCCCAATTCAGTCGCGGCAGGTGAATGCCTTAATGATGACCAGCGGGATGTATCAGAACGCCGGCGAGTTTGCCTGGCGCGTCGGGCTGCCGGCAAAATCTGGCGTCGGCGGGGGGATTGTCGCGATCGTCCCGCAGGAGATGACCATCGCGGTGTGGAGCCCGGAGCTGGATGCGGCCGGTAACTCGCTGGCGGGGATCTCGGTGCTGGAAAAGCTGACGCAACGCCTGGGAAGGTCGGTATTCTGATGGAGAAGATGGATTATGTATTTGCCCGCCTCCAGCGTTCGACCTTTCGATCCCGCTTTCATCTTGGCATCAAAGAGCGGCAGTACTGTGTCGATAAAGGGCCGCAGACCATCGACCAGCACGCAGCGGATTTTATTGCCCGCCGCCTGGCGCCGGCGCATATCCCGAATGACGGTAAACAGACGCCGATGCGTGGGCATCCGGTGTTTATCGCCCAGCATGCCACCGCTACCTGCTGTCGGGGCTGCCTCGCGAAGTGGCACGATATTCCCGCCGGGCGTGAACTGACAGGCCAGGAGCAGCAATATGTGGTGCAGGTGATCCATCGCTGGCTGGTTATCCAGATGAATTCTTCCGCACGCCAATAATGCGCATTTATCCGGCATGGGGATGCTGGATAAATATTCTCATGTTATGATATTCCGCTAACTAATTATTAACATAATAATTGCCTGAAACAATTAGACGGATAATCACTGAATGTCTTCACTGTCGATTCGGCTATTCACGCTGTTTCGTGAGGAACACCCCGTGCGTGACGCGCTGGTGTTATTCACCTTAACGTTGATGCTCCATTTTTTCGGTGCCATGCTGCGTCTGGTCCAGGAACTGTCTTTTTTCTGGCCGCTGAATGCCGTGATGGTCGGGATCTTCGTCCGTTATGTCTGGCTCAATCGTAGCTATTTTTATGCAACCTGTTTTGTGGCGATGATAGTGTTCGACGGTCTGACCTCACGCTGGGGGATGGGTTTTGCCTCGCTGCTGATTAATTTCTCGAATATTGTCTTTATTGTCAGCCTGGCGCAGCTATTGCTGTGGGATAAGCGGCGGACGGATTCGATGCCAGGGCCCATTAATGTACTGCATTTGTTCTGCTACTGTCTGCTGGCGGCTTTCCTGAGCGCTGCCGTGGGGGCGCTTGGCTCAATGGATGTCGAGCGGGAGACATTTCTCCCTTTGTTGGCCGATTGGTTTAGCGAACAGTTCTCGACGGCGGTGCTGATCCTGCCGTTTATTCTGACGGTGACGATCCCATCGACGTTCAGCGGTTTCCGCTGGAGTCAACTGCTGCCGGTGATAGTGCTGGTGCTGTCCATTATTCTTGGCGTCGCTGTGGGGGGCGCCGAAAGTATTACTTTCCCGCTGCCTGCGCTGATCTGGTGTGCGATTCGTTATCCGCTGCCGCTGACCTGTCTGCTGACTTTCCTGACGGGCATCGGTGAGATCCTGCTGGTGGCAAACGCGTTAGTTCATCTCTCTCACGATACGCATCTGCAGCCGTGGCAGCTGTTCTCGACCCGGCTGGGCATTGCGGCGATGTTAATTAGTCCGGTGATTGTCGCCGCCAGTGTTGACGCGATTAATAACCTGGTGAAACAGCTGGCGCTGCGAGCTGATTTTGATTTCCAGACGCGGGTTTACTCGCGTTCCGGTTTGAGTGAGGCGCTGAAACGCCAACCACAATCAGAAACGCAGCATCTTACCGTGATGTTGCTGGATATCGATGGCTTTAAGCGGGTTAATGATAGCTGGGGTCACGAGTGCGGAGATTGCGTGCTGTCGCAGTTCGCCCAGCGGGTACGCGATCTGGTGGGTGAGCAGGGACTGGTGGCGCGAGTTGGCGGGGAGGAGTTTGCTGTCGCCATGCTGAGCGCGACGCCGCAGGAGGGTCAACTGCTGGCGGAGAAAATTCGCCAGGGCGTGGCGGAGCAAACCTTCGTCTGGGGGCCGCACAAGATCAAGCTGACCCTGAGTCTGGGCCTGGAGTGCCGTCCGGTAGGTCGCGGACGGATTACCGAACTGTTTAATCAACTGCTGATGGCTGCCGATGATTATCTTATTAACGCGAAGAAAGCCGGGCGTAATCGGATTTGTACGCCGACGCTGGCGGATAATCAGCAATAAGAAAATGGGATGACAATTCCGCTTGAGTTAAATATTAGTTAAAAACATAGTGATGTGGTCAATTTCATGGAGTGACCAATGACCACATCCTTCTCTCTCCGCACGCTGTCGCGTGCTGATATTCTCGAAAACCTTTCCCCACTGAGCGATATTCTGGCCGATTGCGTTAACGGCGGTGCCTCCGTCAGTTTTATGCTGCCTTTTTCGCTGCAAACCGCGCAGGCGCTCTGGCTGCGCATCGCCGAAAGCGTGGCGGCCGGGGAGCGTCTCGTACTGGTTGCCGAAAATGCCGGGCAGATTGTCGGCACGGTACAACTGGTCATCGAACAACCGGAAAATCAGCCCCATCGCGCCGACGTGGCCAAACTTTTGGTTCACCAAAATGCGCGACGTCAGGGATTGGCTAATGCGCTGATGAATTACCTGGAACAGCTTGCCCGCGAGCGGGGGAAGTCGGTTCTGATGCTGGATACGGCTACCGGCAGTGGTGCAGAACGTTTCTATGTCCAGTGTGGCTGGGAAAAAGCCGGGGAAATTCCGCGATATGCTTTAATGCCGGACGGAACGATGACGGCGACCTCACTGTTCTATAAGATCCTGCAATAACCGAGACGGGTTTGATCAAAACACGGTTTTACTCATAGAAAAGCTGCTAAGTTATTACACCAATTTCTCAGGTTGTATGACCACTCTATGAGGGAACCTATTGTGAAAACATTAAACCGTCGTGATTTTCCCGGCGCGCAGTATCCTGAACGTATCATCCAGTTTGGTGAAGGTAACTTTCTTCGGGCGTTTATTGACTGGCAACTTGATTTGCTGAATGAGCATACCGACCTCAACGCCGGCGTGGTGATTGTGCGCCCTATTGAAAGCGCTTTTCCCCCCTCGCTGAGTACCCAGGATGGGCTTTACACCACCATTATCCGCGGTTTGAACGAACAGGGTGAAGCGGTCAGCGATGCGCGTCTTATCCGTTCGGTCAACCGGGAAATCAGCGTTTATGCTGATTACGACGCGTTCCTTCAACTGGCGCATAACCCGGAGATGCGGTTTGTGTTTTCCAATACGACTGAAGCCGGTATCAGCTACCACGCCGGCGATCGGTTTGAAGATGCACCAGCGGTGAGCTATCCGGCAAAACTGACCCGTCTGCTGTATGAGCGTTACAGCTACTTCGCCGGCGCGGCAGATAAAGGTTGGATCATCATTCCTTGCGAGCTGATCGATTATAACGGCGAGGCGCTGCGCGATCTGGTGCTGCGCTATGCCCATGAATGGGCGCTCCCGGTAGCCTTTATCACCTGGCTGCAGGAGGCAAACGCCTTCTGCTCAACGCTGGTGGACCGTATCGTGACGGGCTATCCGCGCGATGAGGCCACGGCGATCGAAGCGCAGTTGGGTTACCAGGATGGTTTCCTCGCCACCGCTGAACATTTCTACCTGTTTGTTATCCAGGGGCCAAAATCATTGGCCGCTGAGCTACGACTGGACAAATGGCCACTTAATGTTCTGATTGTTGACGATATTAAGCCGTACAAAGAGCGGAAAGTGGCGATTCTTAACGGCGCACATACCGCGCTGGTGCCGGTTGCTTACCAGGCAGGGTTGAATACTGTGGGTGAAGCCATGAACGATCCGCAGATTTGTGCCTTCGTCGAGAAGGCGATTTATGCCGAGATTATTCCGGTGCTCGACCTGCCGCGCGATGAACTGGAATCTTTTGCCCGTGCGGTGACAGGGCGTTTTCGCAATCCGTATATCCAACATCAACTGCTCTCCATTGCGCTAAACGGCATGACCAAATTCCGTACCCGCATTTTGCCGCAGCTGCTGGCAGGGCAGGAGACATCAGGTAAACTACCGGCGCGTCTGACGTTTGCGCTGGCGGCATTGATGACCTTCTATCGCGCAGAGCGCGATGGCGAAAGCTATCCGGTGCAGGATGACGCGCAATGGATAAACCGTTTCCAGACGCTGTGGGCGCAACATCGCGATGCGCAGCTCACCACCCGTGAACTGGTGGAAGCGGTGCTATCGGTGACCTCCCATTGGGAGCAGGACCTGACACAGGTTAACGGCCTTGTTGAACAGGTGGCGCGAGATATCGACGCGATTGTGCAGCACGGAATGCGCGAAGCGGTGAAACCGTTGTGCTGAACTAAAGATTGTTAATACAAAGTGACCCGGCTAAGACCGGGTTATTGATTAGTTCGATTTAGTTACAACATACTATTGGTCTGAATAAGAACACTACCAGTCTGTGACACAGCAAAACGTCTATCGCTTAGCAGCGGAAAATGCAGTTACAGATAAAGACGAATAAGGGAAAATTGTGCCTCTGCTGCTTGAAGAAATTTTAGGCCAGGAAAATAATGGGTTATCGTAACGTTAATGCGTAAATCGTACGCCCGCGTAACCCTTACCGTCCGGGCGTCAGGAGATAAAATTAATGATTGTTGATATTCGTGAAGTCTGCGCACAAGACAAATCACAATGGCTGCAGCTTTGGGATGGCTATACCTCTTTTTATGGCAGCCCACAGCCCGCCGATGTAACGGAATATACCTGGCAGCGTTTGCTGGACCGTAGCTCCCCGGTTCTGGGCCGTGTGGCCGCGGTTGACGATCGCGTGGTGGGGTTTGCCATTTGCGTTCTTCATGAAGGGACCTGGGTGAAAACCCCGATTTGTTATCTGGAGGACTTGTTCGTTGATCCTCCGTTCCGGGGCCGCAGCATTGCCCGCCAATTGATGCAGGCGCTACAGGCGGAAGCTAAAGCGCAAGGATGGTCGCGTCTTTACTGGCATACGCGCACCGACAATCCGGCCCGTCGACTCTATGACGAATTCACTCCTGCTGATGATTACGTGCGTTATCGCATCACCTGTTAAACAGGTCCAAAGAAGAGCCGTTGTTCAGCGTCGCCTGGCGGCTGAAAACAACTCAGGAGAATCAAAAATGGAAAAACGCATCGAGACCGCCATTAACCTGATTATGTTTCTTTCGCTGCTGGCCACCGCGTGGGATCTCTCGCTGGTGCACCATCTTTCCTGGTAATCACGACAACAAAAATAACGCTGACGTCCGGCGACACCGCATTAATTAACGATGCCACCGGACGTGTCCGCCATCAGATGCGCGGTTGGCGCTGGGCGACGATAAACAGGCGTGGGAACAATAGCAACACCTTTCCGTTACACTGTAACGGATAATGCTGCTGCAACAGCGCCAGATAACGCTTCAGGAAAGCCTCTCGCTGCCCGCTATCAAGCGGTTGCAGATACGGACGAAGTCCCGTCGATTGCAGCCAGTCGATAATCGCCTGGTGCGACTCCAGCGGGTGGTAATAGGTCGTTCGCCAGATATCCACGTCGCAACCACTGGCGGTGAGAATATCGTAATACACCTGCACGCCCGGTAGCGGATGACGTCCGCTCCCCGGGAAACCGAGCTCCTGCGCCACTTGGCGCATCAGCGTATGGGACGGTTCCTGCCAGTTGTCCGGCATTTGTACTGCCAGCATGCCGTTATCCGCCAGTTGATTAACCAGATGCGGGAACAGAGTTTCATGATTCGTCAACCACTGGAGCGATGCGTTGGCATAGAGAAGATCCGCCGGCCGTTCGGGTCGATACTCGCTAATATCGGCGGCGACGAAGCGGCAGGTGGGCAGCGCCCGGGCAGCGTCATCAAGCATCGCCGGCGAACTGTCGACGCCGATCAGCGTCGCTTCCGGCCAGACCTGGTGGAGCAAAGCGGTGCTGTTACCGGGCCCACAGCCCAGATCGACGGCGAATGTGACGGGATGCTGTGCAATACGCGCGACTAATTCAGCGGCGGGGCGTGTACGTTCAGCACCAAACTTCAGATACAGAGAGGGATTCCAGTCGGCCATGGGTGACTCCGGGTAAAATATACGCATTCATCAGAATAGAGGGCAATGCCGGCAGAGCAAACGTCTTTTGCGCGGCATGAAGAAATTGTCGCTATTTTGTGACAACGTCACCTGAATGTGGGGGCGGCAAACGTGCCTCAGGGATGATGCCGGGGAGCCCGGCATGTGCAGACGGTTACTCGCTCTCCTTGAGCGCTTCGGCGCGTTTGGCCGTGGCATAGACGAAATCCAGCATCGGCTCCAGATCGGTGTCATATCCGGCCTGGATAATTTTACCGCGTAGCCATTCGATTTCGCTGGTGATATCCGGGTGGAAGATATTATTGTCCTGAGCTTTACGCAGCCATTTCAGCAGGAAGTTGTTTTTTCCTCTGATGCCCCCGGATTTTTTTGATTTCCCATGAATTTTCAGCGCGACTAAGATGCAGTAATAGAAATGAACGCGCTGATTAAAGCTTTGATGCATTTGCGTATTTCCCGCCAGGCTCAAGAACTCACCGTCGTGGTCAGTGATTTGGATTGGGTTACGTCACGGGTCGGATCTTTTATTAGACGATCTCTGTTATGCCACCCGCCACGTCAGTGCGCCTGTAACCAGACGTGACAAGGATGTTGGCACGGATGCCGAATCACAGTCAATTATTGATTAGTTTTTTACTGGGACCGGCAACCTGCGGCTGCCGGAGACCATCGGTCATACGTGTCGCAAACTGACGCGTAGCCGCAGGTAAACACGTAAAACCAACAAGAATGCCAGCATAACGACCACTGCGGCCAACAGATAAATCGTATCCAGAGCATAATAACCGGCGACCCAGCCAGCGACGGGGCCCGTCAACCCCAGCGCTAAATCGAGAAAGGCCGAATAGGTTCCCAGCGCCGTCCCCTGGTTTTGTTCTTCAACCTGCCTGACGGCTTCCACGCCCAGCGCCGGGAAAACTAAAGAAAAACCGGAACCGGTCAGCAGCGCGCCGAGGCCGGCTATCCACGCGGAAGGCGCGAGCCAGATAATCACCAGCCCGAGACATTCGACAACGAAGCAGACCAGAGAGACACGAATGCCGCCATAGCGGGTAATCATATTACCCGCCACCAGACGAACGCAGATAAATCCGGCGCTGAACAGCGAAAGGGTAAATGCCGCACCTTGCCAGTGATGCGCGGAAAAGTAGAGCGTTATAAAGGCGGCGATAACCCCGAACCCCACCGTCCCCAGGGCCAGACCCAGGCCGTAAGGCCAGATTTTGCGTACTACCACGTTAAACGGCGCCCGAATGCCGGTGGTGACGCTGACATCCTGGCGCGTACGGGCAAAGAGCAGGCCAACCAGGGCCACCAGAACGACCACGGTGGCAAAACCGCTGATACCAAAGTAGCTGTTCAGCATCACGCCGAGCGGCGCGCCGACCGCCATCGCTACATAGGTGGCTACACCATTCCATGAGATCACCCGTGGAGTATGTATCGCGCCCACGGTTTTAATTCCCCACAATGTGGCTCCCGTCGCGGTAAAGCTTTCACCGACGCCGAGAAAAATACGGCCAATCAGCAAAGCGCTAATCGCCAGCAGCGGCAGCGATTGCAACGTCACGGCAATGAGCGTGAACAACCCGCTCAGCAGACAGCAGACGATCCCAAGACTGACGACTTTTTTCGGTCCCCAGATATCCGTATAGCGTCCGGCGTGCGGGCGGCTGAACAGCGTAGCGATGTACTGCAAGCTGATAACAACACCGGCAATGAGCGTACTGTATCCCAGTTGGTAATGGATATATCCAGGCAAGACAGCGAGCGGCAGGCCAATAGAGAGATAGCAGATACAGGTGAAAACGACGATCGAGATAATACGTAGATTGAGTTGAGTATTACTGACTGAAGAGGTCATAACGTCATGGTATTTCAAACGGAGGTATGAGCAGCATAGCGCAGACCCGGTCATCCAGACGAGCACAGGATGCGTTTTCCCACTGTTTTAGCCAAACTCACCAAAATTTGCGTTGGGACAAGACGAATCTGTGCAAGTCAGCGTATTCAATGTATAAATTTTCTGCCGAGTCTATTTCTGTGTTCACCCTCGGGAGGGAAGATGCCAAAAGATTTCACCGATATCGCCGTGTTGTTTGTCGCAGGATTTGGTCCCATCACGCAGAGTACCGTGCTGAGCCATGCTTTTTATGGCGAGACGTTAGGTTTACCGCTGAAACGGATAGCGGGTAACGATGACTATCTGCTGACCGGGCAGGATGCGCTGGCGGGAGTGAAACATTTTGCCCTCTGGCCGCTGGCTCAGGCGGCGACTTCCTGCTTTGGCAGTGAACAGTGGCCGACAGATTTGCCCGTCCCGCAGGCATGGATCGAATTTGAAGTGCGCGATATTCAGATCGCCACCGACGTGCTGATCGCCAAAGGATACCGGCTGCTGATCGCCAACCGGGAAGAACCATGGGGTCAGACCGTCACTCGACTGCTGAGCCCGGAAGGTCTGCTGACGGGGGTCACGATTACGCCCTGGCTGCGCGAGGAGGTTCCGTGAAAGCGCCACTCTTAACCACCGACGGGTTGCGGCTGGTCCCGCTGGTAAAAGATGACGCGTCTCAGATTCAGGCGGTCTTCCCGCAATGGGAAATCGTGCGCCATCTGGCGGCCAGTTTTCCGTGGCCGTTCCCGGACGACGGCGCGTCTCATTATGTGAACACGGTTGCTTTACCGGCTGCCGAAAAGGGTCGCGGCTGGTTCTGGACGATTCGCCGCCATGCCGCTCCAGAGCAGCTTATCGGCCTGATTACGCTCTCCGACCAGGCGGATAACAATCGCGGATTCTGGCTGGATCCGGTCTGGCAGCGTCAGGGTTTGATGACCGAAGCCTGCCGCTGTGTGACCGATTTCTGGTTTAACTCTCTCCATCGCCAGGTGTTGCGTGCGCCAAAAGCCCGTGACAACGTGGGGTCGAGGAGAATATCCATGAACAGCGGTATGCGCCTGATTCGCGTAGAGAAACAGCAGTTTATCGCGGGCATGCTGGATGCGGAGTTGTGGGAAATCACCCGGGACGAGTGGAACCGCCTGGTGCGCTGAAGAACGATGCGGCCCGTGACCACACTGGCTATGGGCTCCGGCGAAAGCCATCACGCCCACGTCGCGGTTGATCTACGTTTTTTGATTGCCCGCGCGGGCCGTTTTCCATAAAATCAGCTCTTTCGCTTTCGGAGAGAGAACATGTCCGTTGCCGATGCTCTGCTGGCTTATTCCTTAGCCGCGTTACTTCTGACCTTAACCCCTGGCCTTGATACCGCGCTAATCCTCCGCACCTCAGCCGTGGAAGGTGGCAAAAAAGCCTTTCAGGCGGCCCTGGGTATTGATACCGGTTGTTTTATCTGGGGGGCGATCGTCGCTTTTGGCTTAGGTGCGCTGCTTGCGGCATCAGAAGTGGCCTATAACATTCTGAAATGGTGCGGAGCGGCCTATTTATGCTGGCTAGGCTTTCAGCTTCTGCTGCGTCCACGTCAGACCTTTGATACCCACCAGCCTACCGCGCCTTCTACCAGCAACTGGTTTTTAAAAGGGATGCTCGGAAATGTTTTGAATCCCAAAATGGGGGTATTTTACGTCTCCTTTTTGCCGCAGTTTATCCCCGCAGGACACTCACCGGTTATCTGGACCTTCCTGCTGGTCGCTATCCATGTGTTAATCGGTACGCTGTGGTCATTAACGCTGATCCTGGCAACCCGTTACGCCTCCGGACTGCTCAAAAAACCGCTCTTTATCCAATGGATGGATCGCACCACCGGCGGAGTATTTATGCTCTTTGCTGCCAGACTGGCTCTCAGTCATCGCTAACCGTCCTGGGGAGTCGCATACTCCCCGAATTTATCCGTCGCGTTGATCACCACACTTCGCTGCTCAGCGAAGCATCTTCTTCAGGTTCCTCTACTTTGACAGCAGACGGCGGCCTGCGATCTGCGTATCTTGCGGGCCTGCCTCTTTCTTACCATAATGAAAAGAGAATGATATTTAAATATTATTCTCTTTTTGATATTTAATGCGGCGAGGCAGGATGTGAATATGACAAAGCAACGGCCGGAACGACAGGCTTTGTGGCTGGCGTTGGCCGGTTCAGTGGTGCTGATTATCGGCATGGGTTACGGGCGTTTTGCCTATACCGGGATTCTCCCGGTCATGCTGGATGAGCAGATTCTGTCGCTGCGGCAGGGGAATCTGGCCGCATCGGTCAACTATGCGGGCTATCTGGTCGGGGCGTTGCTGCTGTCGAAAGCCCGGCCGACAGACAGCACCCGCCTGACTCTCGTCTCGGTGGTCTTCACGTTAGTGTGCCTGGCGCTACTGGCGTGGGTGAGGTCACCCTTTGCGATAATGCTTATTCGGGGGCTGGCAGGAGTGCTGAGCGCCATGACGCTGATCGCTGCCTCGCTATGGCTTCTCCAGCAGATGAAACACCCTCATGGTGCGCCGGTACTCTTTTCTGGCGTTGGGATGGGGATCTTTTTATCCGCCGAATGTATCTCGCAGGCAAAATACGGGGCGCTCTCCAGTCCCCAAATCTGGCTTATCTGCGCCGCGAGCGCGACGATCCTCTTTTTACTGGTTGTGCGCCTGCTGCTGACGCCGGCTGATGAGACGCAGGTCAGGCCGCAGCAGTCACTGGCTGTAACTGAAACTGAGAAGGAGGAAAAAACCGCCGATGCCTGGCGATTACTGGCGATATACGGTTTGTCTGGCTTTGGTTACATTATTACCGCGACCTACCTGCCGCTGTTTTTATCCGCTTCGCTGGCGCAGATCGATCCCGTGCAAATCTGGGCGCTGTTTGGTCTCGCGGCGGTACCTTCATGCTTTATCTGGCACAAACTGGTGATCAGGCAGGGCTTCCGGCGGGCGCTGACCACCAATCTGCTGATACAGGCCGTGGGTGTTGTGCTGCCGGCTCTCAGCCAGGGAATACTCGCTTGCCTGCTCAGCGCGCTGCTGGTCGGTTTCACCTTTATGGGCACCGTTACCATTGCGCTTGCGGAAGCCAGAAGGCTGAATCAGCGGGTAAAATTCAATATGATCGCGGCGATGACGGCCACTTACGGGGTAGGACAGATTATCGGGCCCTGCGTCGCCGGGACGCTGCATAGCCTGACGGGTTCGTTTAATCCCTCACTGAGTGTGGCGGCAGCGTCCCTGTTTCTGGCTGCGGGGCTGGTTGCGGTCAGGTCTGCGCACGCGCGCCATTAAAACGATGCGGCTGACGTCAGCAACTGCCGCATTTCACTGAGCGCAGGGGACATAGATTCCCGGCGCCAGATTAACTGAGTCTGCACCTGCTTAACCGGCTGGATCTGGCAGTTGTCAGGCAGAGTCAGGATATCGATAACGCTTTGCGGCAGGATAGCGCTATAACCGCCGGACGCAATGCAGGCGATCATGGCGTGATATGAGCCCACATCCTGAACTTCGACGCGCTTGTCGGCGGCGAAAAACGCTTCCCCGATCGCCCGATAGGTGCAGCCTTTGGGGAACGCGGCGAGCCTACTCTCCGCGGGAGCCGGTGGACTCACCAGCATCAGCTGCTCGACAAAAACGGGGATCGCCTCGATATCCATCGGGCAGACGAGCTCACCTTCGGGGCTCACCGGTAGACTGACCAGCGCGCAGTCGAGGACGGCACGCTGCACCAGGTCGGTCAACTGCTGCGTCGGCTGGGTATGCAATGTCAGCTCGACCTGCGGACAGATCGCGCGGAACTGCGGAAGAAGGTCAATAAGGCGACTGGCGGCAGTTGCTTCCATGGACCCCAGGCGCAAGTGCCCGCCAGGCTTCGTCGGGTGTAGCGCTTGTTTCGCCTCTTCGGCAAGGCTCAGTATTCTTAGCACGTAGTCGAGGAACTGTTTTCCGGCAGAGGAGAGCTCCATTTTTTTATTGCCCCGCACGAACAGCTCAACATCAAGCTCTTCTTCCAACTGCTGAATGCGCGTGGTGATGTTCGATTGCGCCCGGCCCAGCTTTTTTGCTGCCTGGGTGACGCTTTGCTCTTCCGCGACAATTTTAAAGATCAGTAACGTGGCGTGGTTCATATTTTTCTTCTAAATATAGAAATGATATTGATCTTAACATCTCAAAAAGAGATGTTAAATATTCAGTATCACATATTTGAACAGGATAATTATGCGCAATCGCTTCACGCAGAGACTGAATATTGCTTATCCCATCATCCAGGCACCGATGGCTGGCGTCTCAACACCAGAGCTGGCCGCTGCGGTAAGCAACAGCGGAGGGCTCGGCTCTCTGGGGCTGGGAGCATCGACCGTTTCCCAGGCTGAAGCGCTGATCGCGCGTACCCGGCATCTGACCACGCAGCCCATCAATGTCAACCTGTTTTGCCATGCGCCGGCACGCCGGGACCCGCACACCGAAGCACGGTGGACCGCGCTATTACGCCCGCTATTCGCTCGTTTCGGCGGTGAGCCCCCCGAGACGCTGACTGAAATCTATCAGAGTTTCCTTGAGAATCAGCTCATGTCCGAGCTGATACTGGACCTTGCGCCTGAAGTGGTCAGTTTCCACTTTGGCGTGGCGGATAAGACATTGATTCA
>NZ_JBCNNS010000011.1:0-22276 GCF_039594335.1 Raoultella sp. | reverse complement strand
TGATTTTTGCGCCTTGTCGCTGCTGCGTGTGGTTGGTAAAGTAAGCGGATTTTGTTTTCCGCCCCAGCTTTCAGGATTATCCCTTAGTATGTTAAAAAAATTTCGTGGCATGTTTTCCAATGACCTGTCCATTGACCTGGGTACCGCGAATACCCTGATTTATGTGAAAGGACAAGGCATCGTATTGAATGAGCCTTCCGTTGTGGCCATTCGTCAGGATCGTGCCGGCTCGCCGAAAAGCGTCGCTGCTGTTGGTCATGAAGCGAAGCAGATGCTCGGGCGTACACCGGGCAACATCGCGGCGATTCGCCCGATGAAAGACGGCGTTATCGCCGACTTCTTCGTTACCGAAAAAATGCTCCAACACTTTATCAAACAGGTGCATAGCAATAGTTTCATGCGTCCAAGCCCGCGAGTTCTGGTGTGTGTACCGGTCGGTGCAACCCAGGTTGAGCGTCGTGCGATTCGTGAATCTGCTCAGGGCGCTGGCGCTCGTGAAGTCTTCCTGATTGAAGAGCCGATGGCGGCTGCGATCGGCGCAGGCTTACCGGTTTCTGAAGCGACCGGTTCTATGGTGGTGGATATTGGTGGCGGTACCACAGAAGTGGCGGTTATCTCCCTGAACGGCGTGGTTTATTCCTCTTCCGTTCGTATCGGTGGTGACCGTTTCGATGAAGCCGTGATTAATTATGTGCGTCGTAACTACGGCTCCCTCATCGGTGAAGCGACGGCTGAACGTATCAAGCATGAAATCGGTTCGGCGTATCCGGGCGATGAAGTGCGTGAAATCGAAGTTCGCGGCCGTAACCTGGCAGAAGGCGTGCCACGCGGCTTTACTCTGAACTCGAACGAAATTCTCGAAGCGCTGCAGGAACCGCTGACCGGTATCGTCAGCGCGGTCATGGTCGCGCTGGAACAGTGTCCGCCGGAGCTGGCTTCCGATATCTCCGAGCGTGGTATGGTTCTGACCGGCGGTGGCGCCCTGCTGCGCAACCTCGACCGTCTGTTGATGGAAGAGACAGGTATTCCTGTCGTGGTTGCAGAAGATCCACTGACTTGCGTCGCGCGTGGCGGCGGTAAAGCGCTGGAAATGATCGACATGCACGGCGGCGACTTGTTCAGCGAAGAGTAGTCAGTCGAAGGTCCAGGGTAGCCTCAAAAGCTACCCTTGGTCTTAACTGACACGAGAATACGCATAGCCTATGAAGCCAATTTTTAGCCGTGGTCCGTCGCTACAGATTCGCCTTATCCTGGCGGTTTTGGTGGCGCTTGGCGTGATTATCGCCGACAGCCGCCTGGGTACGTTCAGTCAGATCCGAACGTACATGGACACTGCCGTCAGCCCTTTCTACTTTATCTCAAATGGTCCCCGGGAATTGCTGGACAGCGTATCGCAAACGCTGGCAACCCGCGATCAGCTCGAACTGGAAAACCGCGCGTTGCGTCAGGAACTGCTGCTGAAGAACAGCGATTTGCTGATGCTGGGTCAGTACAAACAGGAGAACGCGCGTCTGCGCGAGCTGCTGGGCTCGCCGCTGCGCCAGGATGAGCAGAAAATGGTGACTCAGGTCATCTCTACGGTTAACGATCCTTATAGCGATCAGGTTGTCATTGATAAGGGCAGTGTTAACGGCGTGTATGAAGGTCAGCCGGTGATCAGCGACAAAGGCGTTGTTGGTCAGGTCGTGGCGGTGGCGAAGTTAACCAGCCGCGTGCTGCTCATCTGCGACGCGACACATGCATTGCCGATTCAGGTTCTGCGCAATGATATTCGCGTGATTGCGGCGGGTAACGGGTGCACAGACGATTTGCAACTGGAGCACCTGCCGGCGAACACCGATATTCGCGTCGGCGATGTGCTGGTGACCTCTGGTCTCGGTGGCCGCTTCCCTGAAGGCTATCCGGTCGGCGTGGTTTCTTCTGTGAAGCTCGACACGCAGCGTGCGTATACGGTCATTCAGGCGCGCCCAACGGCGGGTCTGCAGCGTCTGCGCTATCTCCTGCTGCTGTGGGGGGCCGATCGTAACGGGGCAAACCCGATGACGCCGGAAGAAGTGCACCGTGTCGCCAATGAGCGCCTGATGCAGATGATGCCGCAGGTTCTGCCGGCACCGGATGCGATGGGGCCGCAAATGCCGACGCCGGCAACTGGCATGACGCCGTCTTCGCAACCTCTGCCAGCAGGGGGGCAATAGTGGCAAGTTATCGAAGCCAGGGACGCTGGGTTATCTGGCTCTCGTTTCTTATTGCGCTATTGCTGCAGGTCATGCCCTGGCCGACGGACCTGACCGTCTTTCGGCCAAACTGGGTGTTCCTGATCCTGCTTTACTGGATCCTCGCCTTACCGCATAGGGTGAACGTAGGCACCGGTTTTGTCATGGGGACTATCCTCGATCTCATCAGTGGCTCGACACTGGGCGTTCGTGCGCTATCGTTAAGTATCATCGCTTATCTGGTGGCGCTGAAATATCAGCTGTTTCGCAACCTGGCGCTCTGGCAGCAGGCGCTGGTGGTGGTGATGCTATCCCTTGCTGTGGATATCGTTGTTTTCTGGGCAGAGTTTTTAGTGATCAACGTCTCTTTCCGTCCGGAAGTGTTCTGGAGTAGTGTAGTAAACGGCGTGCTCTGGCCATGGTTATTTCTGCTGATGCGGAAAGTCCGTCAGCAATTTGCGGTGCAATAAGGTTGATATGACGACTCTGTATCTTGCTTCAGGTTCTCCACGTCGGCAGGAACTGCTGACGCAGCTAGGGTTTTCTTTTGAACGTCTGGTTCCCGGTATTGAAGAACGACGCCTGCCGCAGGAGAGTGCCGGGCACTATGTTGTGCGTCTGGCGCGCGAGAAAGCACAGGCGGGTGTCGCACTGGCTGCGCGTGATCTGCCGGTGCTGGGGGCGGATACCATTGTCATTCTGAACGGCGAAGTGCTTGAAAAACCACGCGATGCCGGACACGCTGCAGAGATGCTGCGTATGCTTTCCGGTAAGACGCATCAGGTCATGACGGCCGTGGCGCTGGCGGATAAGCAGTTGACGCTGGATTGTCTGGTGGTGACGGAAGTGACCTTTCGCCTGCTCTCAGAACAGGATATTGCCAGCTATGTGGCCAGCGGCGAACCGCTGGACAAAGCAGGCGCATACGGTATTCAAGGGTTGGGTGGCTGTTTCGTCAGGAAGATTAATGGCAGCTATCACGCCGTGGTCGGCTTACCGCTGGTAGAAACGTATGAGTTGCTGAGTAACTTTAACTCACTGCGTGAAGAAAAGGGATAAAGATGACGGCAGAATTATTGGTTAATGTAACGCCATCGGAGACGCGTGTTGCGTACATCGATGGCGGTATTCTTCAGGAAATTCATATTGAGCGTGAAGCGCGGCGCGGAATCGTAGGCAATATCTACAAAGGTCGTGTCAGTCGTGTACTGCCGGGGATGCAGGCGGCTTTTGTAGATATTGGCCTGGATAAGGCCGCATTTCTGCATGCGTCAGATATTATGCCGCATACCGAATGCGTGGCCGGGGAAGAACAAAAGCAGTTTACGGTGCGCGATATTTCCGAACTCGTTCGTCAGGGCCAGGACCTGATGGTTCAGGTGGTGAAAGATCCGCTCGGCACGAAAGGCGCCCGCCTGACGACGGACATTACGCTACCTTCCCGCTATCTGGTATTCATGCCTGGGGCTTCTCACGTCGGCGTGTCACAACGTATCGAGAGTGAAGCTGAACGCGAGCGGTTAAAGAAGGTGGTGGCCGACTACTGCGATGAGCAGGGCGGTTTTATCATCCGTACCGCCGCAGAAGGGGTGCACGAACAGGAGTTAGCCGCCGATGCGGCCTACCTCAAGCGCGTATGGACTAAGGTCATGGAGCGCAAAAAACGTCAGCAGACCCGTTATCAGCTGTATGGTGAACTGGCACTGGCTCAGCGCGTGCTGCGCGATTTTGCCGATGAGCACCTGGATCGTATTCGCGTCGATTCCCGCCTGACGTATGAATCGCTGGTCGAGTTTACCGCTGAATATATGCCGGAAATGACCAGCAAGCTGGAGCATTACAGTGGCCGGCAGCCAATTTTCGATCTTTTTGACGTGGAGAACGAAATACAGCGCGCGCTGGAGCGTAAGGTGGAGCTGAAGTCCGGCGGCTATCTGGTTATCGATCAAACCGAAGCGATGACCACCGTGGACATCAATACCGGGGCATTTGTTGGTCACCGCAATCTCGACGATACGATTTTTAATACCAATATTGAGGCGACCCAGGCCATTGCCCGCCAACTGCGTCTGCGTAACCTGGGCGGGATTATCATCATTGATTTCATTGATATGAATAATGAAGATCACCGCCGCCGGGTATTGCATTCACTGGAACAGGCGTTGAGTAAAGATCGGGTCAAAACCAGCATTAACGGCTTTTCCCAGCTTGGCCTGGTAGAGATGACCCGTAAGCGAACTCGTGAAAGCGTTGAGCACGTATTGTGTAAGGATTGCCCTACCTGCCACGGACGCGGTACGGTGAAATCAGTGGAAACGGTGTGTTATGAAATCATGCGTGAGATTGTGCGTGTGCATCATGCCTACGATTCCGATCGTTTCCTGGTCTATGCTTCTCCTGCGGTTGCGGAAACCCTGAAAGGGGAAGAGTCGCACGCGCTGGCGGAAGTCGAAATCTTTGTCGGCAAACAGGTCAAAGTACAAATTGAACCGCTTTATAATCAAGAGCAGTTCGATGTCGTTATGATGTAAACATCTGGTTTGCCTCTGTTCTGGTGCCCGGGAGTATGGCTAAACGGCGCCTTATCCCGGAAGTCAACGCCGCTGACGCGGAGGCAAATAGACGGATGACGTGCAAAAGTCAGACAAGGAGAGAGGCGTGAGGCGACTGCCCGGGATATTACTGCTCACCGCGGCAACATTGACCGTTGTCGTCGCACTGCTGGTGAGCGGCCTGCGTCTCGTTTTGCCGCAGCTGGACACATGGCGTCCGCAACTGCTGGAAAAAATCTCTGCGATTTCAGGCTCGCCGGTCAATGCTTCACAGCTAACGGCTCGCTGGGAAAATTTTGGTCCGACGCTCGACGTTCGCGATGTCTCAGCTGGTCTGAAAGACGGCGGTCAGCTCTCTGTTAAACGGGTCACTCTGGCGCTGGATGTCTGGCAAAGTCTGCTGCACATGCGCTGGCAGTTCCGCGACCTCACCTTCTGGCAACTGAAAATCCATACCAATTCGCCAATCCAGACCAATGATGGCGATGATAGCCTGAAAACCGACCATATTGGCGATCTTTTCCTGCGCCAGTTCGACCACTTTATTCTGCGCGATAGCCATTTGAGTTTCGTGACCATTTCCGGGCAACGTGCGGAATTAGCGGTTCCGCAGCTCACCTGGCTGAACACAAATAACCGCCATCGTGCGGAAGGGCAACTGAGCCTCTCCAGTCTGAACGGCCAGCATGGGGTGATGCAGGTACGAATGGATCTGCGTGATGAAAATGGCTTGCTGAACAAAGGGCGTGTATGGCTACAGGCGGACGATATTGACGTCAAGCCGTGGCTGGGTCGCTGGATGCAGGACAATATTGCGTTGCAAAAGGCGCGCTTTAGCCTTGAAGGCTGGATGACCATCGACAAAGGCGATATCGCCAGCGGCGATGTCTGGTTGAAGAAGGGCGGCGCCAGCTGGCGGGGAGATGATCAGCCCCATCGATTGACGGTAGATAATCTGACGGCTCATATCTTCCGCGAAAAGCAGGGCTGGGGCTTCCATATCCCGGATACGCGTATCTCGATCGATGGCAAAGCCTGGCCACGCGGCGCGCTGGCAATGGCGTGGATCCCGGCACAGGATGTCGGCGGCGATGACCACGCGCGTAGCGATGAGCTGCGTGTCCGCGCCAGTAACCTCGATCTGAATGGCTTGACTGGGCTGCAACCTATTGTCGATAAGCTGGCCCCTGAGCTGGGAGAGGTCTGGCGCACCACGCAACCTGCTGGCAAAATCGATCTTCTGGCGCTGGATATTCCGCTGCAGGCGGCGGAGAAATCCCGTTTCCAGGCCAGCTGGAGCGAGTTCTCCTGGAAACAGTGGAAGCTGCTGCCCGGGGCCGAGCATTTCTCCGGTAGCGTTGCCGGTAGTGTGGAGAACGGTACTCTGCACGCCAGTATGCGCGAGGCAAAAATGCCTTATGCCACGGTCTTCCGCGCCCCGCTGGAAATCGCCAAAGGAGATGCCACCCTCAGTTGGGTGAAGAATGACAAAGGTTTTATGCTCGACGGGCGCAACATTGACGTGCAGGCGACCGGGGTGCGTGCGCGGGGAGGATTCCGTTATTTACAGCCGCAGGGTGATGAACCCTGGCTGGGGATTCTGGCGGGGATCAGCACCAATGACGGCGGTCAGGCATGGCGCTATTTCCCGGAGAACCTGATGGGAAAAGCGCTGGTGGATTATCTCAGCGGCGCAATCAAAGGCGGGCAGTCGACCAACGCGACTCTGGTTTACGGCGGTAATCCGCACCTGTTCCCGTATCTGCATAACGAAGGCCAGTTCCAGGTTTCGGTGCCATTAACCAACGCCACTTTTGCCTTTCAACCCAACTGGCCGGCATTAACCGGGCTGGATATCAACCTCGACTTTATCAATAATGGTTTATGGATGAAGGTCGATAAGGTGATGCTGGGTAATGTCTCCGCCAGCAATCTTGATGCGGTTATCCCCGATTATTCGCGGGAAAAACTGCTTATTGATGCCGATATCAATGGCCGAGGGAAAGATGTCGGCCCCTATTTTAAAGAGACGCCTCTGAAAGAGACGTTGGGTTCGGCGCTGGATGAGCTACAACTGGATGGGAATGTAAGTGCTCGCTTACATCTTGATATCCCGCTCGATGGCGAGCTGACCACCGCGAAAGGCGATGTCAATCTGGTGAACAACAGCCTGTTTATCAAACCGATTGATACAACGTTGCATGATCTGACCGGCAAGTTCAGCTTTATCAATGGCGATCTGAAGAGCGAGCCCCTGAAAGCCAGTTGGTTTAATCAGCCGCTGAATCTCGATTTTTCCACCACCGAGGGACCTAAAGCCTTCCAGGTCAACGTTGGAATGAACGCCAACTGGCAGCCGTCGCGTACCGGTTTTCTGCCAAAAGCAGTCAATAATGCCGTTAGCGGTAGCGTGCCGTGGGACGGTAAGGTGGCAATTGAGCTGCCGTATCATGGGAATGCGAGCTATAAGGTTGATATTAAAGGCGATCTGAAAAATGTAAGTAGCGACTTACCTTCTCCGGTCGATAAAAAGGCGGGGGTGCCGCTGCCGGTAAAAATTAATGTCCAGGGTGGGTTAAACAGCTTCGAGTTGACCGGCGCGATCGGCGGCAAAAATCATTTCAACAGCCGCTGGCTGCTGAACCGTAAACTGACGCTGGACCGGGCGATTTTAACTTCCGATAGCAAAGCCATTTCTCCGCTGCCGGATCAGGCTGGCGTTGAGCTGAATATGCCACCGATGGATGGCGCGGAGTGGCTGGCGCTTTTCCAGGGCGGCGCAGTCAATGAAGTCAGCAGCAGTATTCTCTTCCCGGAACGGATTACATTGCGCACGCCGTCACTGACGTTTGCTGGCCAGAACTGGAACAACGTGAGTCTGGTAACCCAACCGGATGCCGGGGGCTCGAAGATTGAAGCCCAGGGGCGGGAAATCAATGCCTCTTTGACACTGCGTCAAAATGCCCCCTGGCAGGCTGCCATTCGCTACCTGTATTACAATCCCGTGGCCGCTCAGAAGAGTGGTGAAGCGTCCAGCGGGGCGAGCCCGCTGGACGGTAACCGCCTTGATTTTCGCGGTTGGCCGGATCTCCAGTTGCGCTGCGCAGAGTGTTGGCTATGGGGACAAAAATACGGGCGGATCGACGGCGATTTCTCCATTAAAGGCGATACCCTGACGCTGGCTAACGGGCTGGTGGATACCGGTTTTGGCCGTCTGACCTCCGATGGCGTATGGGTCAATGCCCCCGGCGGCGTGCGGACGTCGCTGAAAGGTAAACTGCATGGGAATAAAACCGATTCCTTCGCCAGCTTCTTCGGTATTTCAACGCCGGTGAAAGGGGCGTCGTTCGATGTCGATTACGATTTGCACTGGCGCGCACCGCCGTGGCAGCCGGATGTGGCATCGCTCAATGGGGTGCTGAAAAGCCATCTCGGAAAAGGCGAGTTTACCGACATCAGCACCGGTCATGCAGGGCAGTTGTTGCGTCTGTTGAGCGTCGATGCGCTACTGCGTAAGCTGCGTTTCGACTTTAGCGATACTTTTAGTGAAGGCTTCTACTTTGACTCGATCAACAGCACGGCATGGATTAAAGACGGCGTGCTGAATACGGATGATACGCTGGTGGATGGCCTCGAGGCGGATATCGCCATGAAGGGCTCGGTTGACCTGGTACGCCGCCAGCTTGATATGCAGGCCGTCGTGGCCCCGGAAATTTCGGCGACCGTTGGTGTGGCGACCGCGTTTGTGATTAACCCAATAGTTGGCGCCGCGGTGTTTGCCGCCAGTAAAGTGCTGGGGCCGCTGTGGAACAAAGTCTCTATCCTGCGTTATCGCATCACTGGCACTATCGATCAGCCGCAGATCAATGAAGTCCTACGCCAGGCGCGCAGCGACAAAAAGCAATGATTTGACGATTGCGGGGAATTACCGCACTCTCAATGGATAGCGTTTTTTATTTCCGCCTGACGTGCGGCAACAAACGAGTAGCATAACGATGAGCCTGAACCTGGTAAGTGAACAATTACTGTCAGCAAATGGCCTGAATCATCAGGATCTTTTTGCCATTCTTGGCCAGTTGGCCGAGCGCCGTCTGGATTACGGCGACCTCTATTTTCAGTCGAGCTATCACGAATCTTGGGTTCTGGAAGACAGCATCATTAAAGATGGTTCGTACAATATTGACCAGGGCGTCGGCGTGCGTGCGGTCAGTGGCGAGAAAACGGGTTTTGCTTATGCCGACCAAATCAGCCGGCTGGCGCTGGAACAGAGCGTGCAGGCGGCCCGCACCATCGTGCGCGATAGCGGTGACGGCAAAGTGCGCACCCTGGGAGCGGTAGAATACAGCACTCTGTATACCAGTATCGATCCGCTACAAAGTATGAGCCGCGAAGAGAAACTGGATATTCTGCGTCGCGTCGATAAAGCCGCTCGCGCCGCTGATAAACGCGTACAGGAAGTGTCCGCCAGCCTGAGCGGTGTATATGAATTGATTTTGGTTGCCGCGACCGATGGTACATTAGCGGCGGACGTTCGTCCGCTGGTGCGTCTGTCAGTCAGTGTGCTGGTGGAAGACGACGGTAAACGCGAACGCGGCTCCAGCGGCGGCGGCGGACGTTTTGGCTATGATTATTTCCTGGCAGCCGAAGGGGGTGAAGTCCGTGCCGATGCCTGGGCGAAAGAAGCGGTACGTATGGCGCTGGTGAATTTGTCTGCCGTTGCCGCCCCGGCGGGCATGCTGCCGGTGGTGCTGGGTGCGGGCTGGCCCGGCGTGTTGCTGCATGAAGCGGTAGGGCACGGCCTGGAAGGCGATTTCAACCGTCGCGGTACCTCGGTGTTCAGCGGCCATATGGGGGAGCTGGTGGCTTCCGAATTGTGCACCGTAGTGGATGATGGCACCATTGCCAATCGCCGCGGCTCGTTGGCCGTTGATGACGAAGGGACGCCGGGCCAGTACAACGTACTGATTGAGAACGGTATCCTGAAAGGCTACATGCAGGACAAACTCAACGCGCGCCTGATGGGGGTTGCCCCGACCGGTAACGGTCGTCGCGAGTCGTACGCCCATCTGCCGATGCCGCGTATGACGAATACCTACATGCTGGCAGGTAAATCGACGCCGCAGGAAATTATTGAATCGGTTGATTATGGTATCTATGCCCCTAACTTTGGCGGCGGTCAGGTCGATATCACCTCCGGTAAGTTTGTGTTCTCCACTTCAGAAGCCTACCTGATCGAAAAAGGTAAGGTCACGAAAGCGGTGAAGGGCGCGACTCTGATCGGTTCCGGGATTGAAGCGATGCAGCAAATTTCCATGGTTGGTAACGATCTGAAGCTTGATAGCGGTGTCGGCGTGTGCGGTAAAGAGGGCCAGAGCGTGCCGGTAGGCGTTGGCCAACCGACGCTGAGAGTCGATAACCTTACCGTTGGCGGAACCGCCTGAGTGTTTTGAGTGCGCTTCCGCATCTTGTGGAGGCGCAGCCTGCACCGGCGACACTCCTTCTTTGGTGTTGCCGCTAGCGGGAAATTCCCCTTCCGTGCATCCCCTGGTAAATTTTTGCCACCTCGACGAAATACTCCGTCAGCGAATTAATGCAGACCTGAACCTTCAACGGTAGCTTGTCTTTTTCGGTATACACCGCGTACACCGGGCGAGGATCGGACTGGTAGCTTGGCAGCAGGATCTCCAGCTCGCCTCGGTTGATCTCTTCGATTGCCCACATCAGCGGGACATAAGCCACACCAACGCCTGCGGTCAGCCAGCGTATCAGCGTCATGGGGTCATTGGTAACAAAGCGGCCCTGTGGGATCAGTTTGGTTGAGATCCCTTCCGGGGCGATAATTTCAAATTCATTATCAGGGCGCACGCTATACTCAAGCCACGAATGGCTGGTGAGATCGGCCGGTTTTTCCGGGATGCCCGCCTGCTGTAGGTAGCTTTTCGCTGCGCAGAGCACCATCGGCATCGAGCCAAGCCGGCGTGAAAAGAGACTGGAATCCTGCAATGCCCCGACACGGATCACCACATCCAGGCCGTCAGCAATCAGATCCGGCGCAGGAATTCCGGTGACCAGGTTGACGGATAAACCCGGGTACTCTTTCAGCATTCCGGCGGTAATGTGGGCGAGGACATTCTGTGCCATAGTTGAGGAGCAGCCGACGCGCAGCGTACCGATAGGCGTATTATTAAACGCGTACAGTTGCTCATGGACGTCCTGCGCTTCGAACAACATTCGTCGGCAGCCCTGGTAATAGATCTTACCGGCTTCTGTTAAGCCAAGGCTGCGGGTGCTGCGGTTAAGCAGCTTCACCTGGAGTTCATCTTCCAGTTTGGCGACAGTCTGGCTGATGGATGAAACGCTCATCTGGAGCTGGTGTGCCGTGGCGGTAAATGAACCAAGTTCAACCACTTTGGCAAAAACGGACATGCGTTTTAATCGTTCCATTATTCACTCTGACTTAAAAGTGATTTAGATCACATAATATAGATCATGCTGCAATTGTTACGTTACTATATTGTTAGCTACATAATAAACGCTTCACCATATCACCTGTACGCTTCTTACCAAGGTCATTATGAGTCTGTTTCCTGTCATCGTGATTTTCGGCTTGTCGTTTCCGCCGATCTTCTTTGAGTTGCTAATCTCGCTGGCCATCTTCTGGCTGGTTAACCGACTGCTGGTTCCCACCGGCATCTATGATTTTGTCTGGCACCCTGCACTGTTTAATACCGCGTTATATTGCTGCCTTTTTTATCTGATATCGCGTTTGTTCGTTTGAGGTCGATGTGAAAACACTAACAAGAAATATCTTCCGTACCGCAATCACTGTGATACTGGTTATCCTGGCATTTGTCGCGATTTTTCGCGCCTGGGTCTATTACACCGCGTCTCCCTGGACACGTGACGCGCGATTCAGCGCCGACATCGTGGCCATCGCACCCGATGTTTCCGGGCTGATTTCGCAGGTAAATATCAAGGATAACCAGCTGGTTAAGAAAGACCAGGTTTTGTTTGTGATTGACCAGCCGCGTTATCAGAAAGCCCTCGAAGAAGCTCAGGCCGACGTTTACTACTACCAGACTCTGGCGCAGGAAAAACGTGTTGAAGCCGGCCGCCGTAATAAGCTGGGTGTACAGGCGATGTCTCGAGAAGAGATAGACCAGGCCAATAACGTCTTACAAACGGTAGAACATCAGCTGGCGAAAGCCGTGGCCAGCCGGGATCTGGCTAAGCTCGATCTTGAACGCACAGTTGTCCGCTCGCCGGCCGATGGTTGGGTGACTAACCTCAACGTTTACAACGGTGAATTTATTACCCGTGGCTCGACAGCCGTGGCACTGGTGAAACAAGATAGCTTTTACGTGGTGGCCTACCTCGAAGAGACCAAACTGGAAGGAGTACGTCAGGGCTACCGTGCGGAAATTACTCCGCTGGGAAGCAGTCGCTCGATTAAAGGTACGGTGGACAGCATCGCCGCCGGGGTGACCAACGCCAGCAGCAGCAGCGACGCCAAAGGGATGGCTTCCGTGGACTCTAACCTTGAGTGGGTTCGCCTGGCTCAGCGCGTGCCGGTCCGTATTCGACTCGACAAGCAGCAGGGCAATCTGTGGCCAGCGGGGACAACCGCGACGGTAGTGATTACCGGTAAAGAAGACCGTGATACAACCCGGGTGAACTTTTTCCAGAAACTGGCGATGCGCCTGCGTGAGTTTGGTTAATCGCCATGGGGATCTTCACCATTTATCCCCGGCACCTTCGCTTCGCGATTAAATTAGCGTGCGCGCTGGTGCTGGCACTCTTTGTCGGCTTCCACTTTCAACTGGAAACGCCGCGTTGGGCGGTGCTCACCGCGGCTATTGTCACCGCCGGTCCCGCGTTTGCCGCCGGTGGAGAACCTTATTCTGGCGCCATCCGCTATCGTGGGATGCTGCGTATCGCCGGGACGTTTATCGGCTGTATTGCCGCGCTGGCGATAATCATTCTGATGATTCGCGCGCCGCTGTTGATGATGCTGGTGTGCTGTGTGTGGGCGGGGTTCTGCACCTGGATCTCTTCGCTGGTTCGCGTCGAAAACTCCTACGCCTGGGGGCTGGCAGGCTATACCGCGCTTATCATTGTTATCACCATTCATACCGACCCGATGCTGGCGCCGCAGTTTGCCGTTGAGCGTTGTAGCGAGATTGTGGTGGGCATTGTCAGCGCCATCATGGCGGATCTGCTATTTTCCCCTCGCTCGATTAAGAAAGAGATCGATCTTGAGCTGGATAACCTGCTGGTCGAACAGTACCGCCTGATGCAGCTTTGCGTGGCGCATGGCGATAGCGAAGTGGTTGATAAAGCATGGGGGGCACTGGTGCGTCGGACCAGCGCGCTGGAAGGAATGCGCGGCAACCTTATCATGGAGTCCTCGCGCTGGGCCCGGGCCAATCAGCGTTTGAAGGCCATTAATACTCTTTCTTTAACGCTGATTACCCAGTCCTGCGAAACGTACCTGATCCAGAATTCGCACCCGGAAATCGTGACCAATGATTACCGTGAGCTGTTTGCCGAGCCGGTTGAAACCGTGCAGGATGTCCATCGACAGCTGAAAAGAATGCGCCGCTTTCTGACCTGGAAAGGGGAGCACAATACGCCGGTAACGATTTACAGCTGGGTTGGCGCCGCGACACGCTATCTGCTGTTGAAGCGCGGCGTGGTTGGCAATACCAGGATTAGCCGGGTTGAAGATGAAGTGCTGCGGGGGGAAGTGGTAATAAAGGCGGGTTCCGCCGAGCATCATCATGCGATGGTCAACTTCTGGCGCACCTCCATTTCCTGCATTCTTGGGACGTTGTTCTGGCTGTGGACCGGCTGGACCTCCGGCAGCGGGGCGATGGTGATGATTGCGGTGGTGACGTCGCTTGCCATGCGCCTGCCAAACCCTCGAATGGTGGCGATAGATTTTCTCTACGGTACGCTGGCGGCCTTACCACTGGGGGCGTTGTTTTTCCTGGTGATTATGCCCGCCACGCAGCAGAGCATGCTGTTGCTGTGTATCAGCCTGGCGGCGATGGCGTTCTTTATCGGTATTGAGGTACAAAAACGGCGGCTGGGATCGCTGGGAGCGCTGGCGAGTACCATCAACATTCTGGTACTGGATAACCCGATGCAGTTTCAGTTCAGCCAGTTTCTTGATAGCGCGTTGGGCCAGATCGTCGGTTGTTTTCTTGCGCTGATGGTGATTCTGCTGGTGCGGGATAATTCACAAGCGCGTACCGGGCGTGTGCTGCTGAATCAGTTTGTTTTGGCAGCGGTTTCATCGCTGACGACCAATACTGCGCGTCGTAAAGAGAACCATTTGCCAGCGCTTTATCGGCAGTTGTTCCTACTGTTGAATAAGTTTCCCGGTGATATCGCCCGTTTCCGCCTGGCGCTGACCCTGATTATTGCCCATCAGCGTCTGCGGGATGCGCCTGTGCCGGTGAACGACGATCTGTCGGCATTTCACCGCCAGCTGCGACGCACCGCAGACCATGTGATTTCCGCAGTCAGTGATGATAAACGACGTCATTATTTCGCTCGTTTGTTAGAAGAGCTGGACGTTTATCAGGAAAAACTGCGGGTCTGGGAGGCGTCACCTGCGGTGACGGAACCGGTCCGACGGCTGGTGGATATGTTACGTAAGTATCAGCATGTATTGACCAATAGCTAAACCTGAACCGACGCTAAAGCGTCGGTTTTTTTATCACTATACTTAATCATCGGGGATATTCGCGTTTCGTTCAGGGAAGCCGGGAGAGAGCCCCGGCACGTGTACGCAGGGATGTATTGGCGGGTGGCAATAGCGCGATGTTGACAGGGTGTAGGCGATGACTATCTATACATTTGATTTTGATGATATAGCCGATCAGCAGGATTTCTATCGTGAGTTTTCACGGATCTTCTCGCTCAACCGCGAGCAGGTGAACAATCTGGACTCATTGTGGGAAGCCGTAACCGGCGGTCTGCTACCGCTGCCACTGGAGATTGAGTTTATTCACTTAAGCGATAAACAGCGTCGGCGCTTTGGCGCCTTGATATTGCTGTTTGATGAAGCGGAAGAAGAGCTGGAAGGGGAGCTAAGGTTTAACGCCCGGCAAGCATAAAAAAGCCCCCGACAGGCGGGGGCAAGTCGTCGGACAAGACGACGAGGGTTTATTTGTACAACTCAGCTGTAGCGTGCCAGCTATCGCCGGTACGGGCTTCAATAATACGGTAGCTGCTTGCGCCTTCTTTTTCGGCTTTAGCCGCCAGTTCATGGCGCATATCCATCGGGGCGCTGCCTACCTGAGAAACAGAGATGGTGCCCAGCGACTGCAGGTTTTGAGCTTGTTCCTCGTTGACCTGATGTACGGCGGCGCTGGCGCCGAAGGAGAGGACGGAGGCCAGGCCCAGGGATGCGATGATCATTGAACGTTTCATAAATTTTACTCCAACCATTTGTTGCAGCGGCAGGAGGCTGTAAATAGACCTGGGCCGCTGGAAATTATTCGTATTCAGTTAGTAACCGACAATCGTTACGTCTTATTTATAAAGCTCTGCCGTCGCGTGCCAGTGGTCACCGGTACGGGCTTCGATAATGCGATAAGAAGATGCACCTTCTTCCTGGGCTTTCTTGTTCAGCATTTCATGCATATCCATCGGGGAAGCACTCACCGCGCCGACGGAAATGGTACCGATTGACTGACGGTCTTGCGCCTGATCGCTGTTGATAGAATCAGCGGCGAAAGCGCCAAAAGACAGAACAGACAGGATGCTTAGTTCAGCTACAGATGTTTTGATTTTCATGATGTTTACCTCGTCGAATCTTGTTATTGAGGGCTCTTTGTTTCGTGACCCTCATCACAAAATCAAGTATACACTAATAACCAAAAATATTAATACTCTGCTAATCATTTTGCGAGTAAATAATTACAAAGAATTGTCTTTTTTATAACGTATAAGAATTAGAAATGTCATTTACTCGCTACATAAGACTTAGATAGCGATTAAAATCATATAGATAAGATATTTTGATATTTTGTGCGCTTATGGCCCGTTCATTCGGTAAATGTATGTATAGAGGCCGAAAATCACACTAAATGTTAAAGAAATGCAACATTTTTGAAAAGGCCCTCTGGTCGGAACCAGAGGGGAGGCCCTCAGAGTTCCTGTTCAAACAGAACGAGAATTGCGTCGTATAGATCTTTGACGGTGAAGCCTCTGGCCGGGGTCGTGAAGATGGTGTCATCGCCGGCAATGCTACCGAGGATACCTTCCGATTTTCCGAGAGAGTCCAGCAGGCGAGCAATTAGTTGCGCTGCCCCCGGGCTGGTGCGAATAACCACGACGGCATCGTTATAGTCGATATCGAGCACGAGGTTTTTCAGCGGGCTGGAGGTCGTCGGAACGCCAAGTTCGGCAGGCAGGCAATAGACCATCTCCATTTTGGCGTTACGGGTACGAACCGCGCCAAATTTAGTCAACATGCGGGAGACTTTCGATTGGTTGATATTATCGAAACCTTCTTCCTGCAGCGCCTGGACGATCTCACCCTGAGAGCTGAACTTTTCTTCCTTCAGCAGCAGTTTAAACGCTTTAACCAGTTCTTCTTGTTTTGCCGAACTTCGCATAAGTCACCCAAATTATGGTGGTAAAAACAACATCATTATGCATAGTAATGAATTTTTATGCAAATAATCCGCGGGAGGATAAAGTAAATAATGTTATGAAGGGGGCATATTTTAGCAAATAACCCTGCTAAGGAACATGCCTTCATCACAGGGCGTAAATCGCTGTAAAAGTAAATCAAATGTTATGAGAATGATGTTGTTTTGCCGAATAAACTGGGTGTATTGTAACCAACAGTCGATCCGGTACTACCTTTTGCTGGATGGTCAGTCTTGGGGATAAAATGTAAAGCGGATGGATCGCTGCGCACCAGAACGCATTCTTTAACCATACTTATTGTAATTGTTCATCTTGTGAATTAAGGTCCAGGCGACGGAGTAACGAAAGACTATATTAACCATAATAAGGAGTTTAGGATGAAAGTTGCAGTCCTCGGCGCCGCTGGTGGAATCGGCCAGGCGCTTGCCCTACTACTTAAGACCCAACTGCCTTCAGGTTCAGAACTCTCGTTGTACGACATTGCTCCGGTCACGCCGGGCGTGGCGGTTGATCTTAGCCATATCCCTACCGATGTAAAAATCAAAGGTTTCTCCGGTGAAGACGCAACTCCAGCGCTTGTTGGGGCTGATGTGGTGCTGATTTCTGCTGGTGTAGCCCGTAAACCAGGCATGGACCGATCCGATTTGTTTAACGTTAACGCGGGTATCGTGAAGAACCTGGTACAGCAGATAGCGAAAACCTGTCCTCAAGCCTGCATTGGCATCATTACTAACCCGGTGAACACGACGGTGGCCATTGCCGCAGAGGTGTTGAAAAAAGCGGGCGTTTACGATAAGAACAAACTGTTTGGCGTCACTACGCTGGACATCATCCGTTCGAATACCTTTGTGGCTGAGCTGAAAGGTAAATCCGCATCCGACGTTGAAGTGCCGGTAATTGGCGGACACTCCGGCGTGACCATTCTGCCGTTATTGTCGCAGATTACTGGCGTGAGCTTCAGCGAGCAAGAAGTCGCCGATTTGACAAAACGCATCCAGAACGCTGGTACCGAAGTTGTTGAGGCCAAAGCAGGTGGCGGTTCTGCCACGCTCTCTATGGGGCAGGCGGCCGCTCGCTTTGGTCTTTCCTTAGTGCGTGCGATGCAGGGCGAGAAAGGCGTGGTCGAATGCGCTTATGTTGAAGGCGATGGTCAGTACGCGCGCTTCTTCTCGCAGCCATTACTGTTGGGCAAAAACGGTATCGAAGAGCGTCAGTCGTTCGGTAAGCTGAGCGCATTTGAGCAACAGGCACTGGAAGGTATGCTGGATACGCTGAAGAAAGATATCGCTATGGGCGAAGATTTCGTCAACAAATAAATGGCGATGCGATAAAAAAACCGGAGCCGCGGCTCCGGTTTTTTTATGTCGGTCAGTTGGTCGCCGGATATTCCTGAACGGCAATATGCAGAGTGATTTTTTTGTCATCGCGCATGATAACCACCGGAATTTCTGAGCCGGGGCGGATTTCCGCGACCTGGTCCATGGTTTCGAGGGCGGAAACCGCCGGTTTATCATTCACCGAAATAATCACGTCATTGGCGCGGATACCGGCCTGAGCCGCCGGACCATCCGGGGCAACGTCATTAACCACAATGCCCTGCAGCTGATCGATGCCACCGCCCTGAGCGTGCAGCGGCGCAATCTCGCGGCCGCTGATACCGATATAACCGCGGATCACACGGCCATCGCGAATCAGCTTATCCATGATCTTGGTTGCCAGCTGGAAGGGAATCGCAAAGCCGATCCCTTCCGGCGTTTCACCATCATTACTTTTATCAAATGACAGTGTGTTGATGCCCATCAGTTCGCCCAGCGAGTTCACCAGCGCGCCGCCGGAGTTACCATGGTTGATTGATGCATCGGTTTGCAGGAAATTTTGTCGCCCGGTAGGGTTCAGACCAATACGACCGGTGGCGCTGATAATCCCTTGAGTAATCGTCTGACCGAGGTTGTAAGGGTTACCAATCGCGAGGACCACATCACCGATATGCGGGACCCGTTTCGGGTTGATAGGAATGACCGGCAGGCCGGCATTGGCGTTAATTTTTAAAACCGCCAGGTCAGTCAGGGTGTCAGAGCCAACCAGTAAGGCTTCAAAAACGCGACCATCCTGCAGGGCGACAATAATCTGATCCGCATCATTGATGACGTGTTTGTTGGTCAGGATATAGCCACGCTGGTCCATGATAACGCCGGAACCCAGAGTCAACTGATTATGGCTGGTACCGTTCAGCGCGCGGTTATAGACGTTGACCACCGCAGGCGCGGCGCGGCGAACGGCAGAATTATAGCTGGCGGGCGATTCGTCCGCGCTATCGTACTGGGTTGTCGTCGACAGATGCCATTGACGCAGCGAAGGCATCAAGGCCAGAAGCAGGCCGCCGACGATCAAACCAATGAGTACAGAACGTAAAAACTTTCCAGGCATGATACCGGTATCGTTGATGGATGGACATGCGCAGCATAGCACGAGTTATCCGGACATCGCACGGCGGGCGATGTCCGGAAATACGTGTTATCGCAGCAGCAGATAGATGCTTTCGTTACCGCGAATGATGTTGAGGGCGATGACCGCCGGTTTGCTCTCCAGCACTTTACGTAGTTCGGCAATAGAGCGCACGCGCTCGCGGTTAAGGCCAATAATGATATCGTCCTTATGCAGGCCAACCTGCGCCGCCGGGCTACTTTTATCAACGTTGTCGACGACGACGCCTTTGGTGCCATCTTTCATTTGACCGTCGCTCAACGATGCCCCCTGAAGCGCAGGGATGATGAGCTCGGCGCTGGCGGTAGACGAAGTACTCTTATCCAGAGTGACTTCGACATCCAGCGGTTTCCCGTCGCGCAGCAGGCCCAGCTTCACTTTGGTGCCAGGTTCGGTCGTGGCAATTCGCGAACGCAGTTCGGCAAAGCTGCTCAGTGGTTTGCCGTTCATGCTGACAATCACGTCGCCGGACTTAATCCCGGCTTTCGCCGAACCTGAGTTTGCTAAGACTTCGCTGACGAAGGCCCCGCGCTGAGCGTCAATATTCATCGCTTTGGCAATATCCGCGCTCATTTCCATGCCTTTAATTCCCAGCAGACCGCGTTTGATTTCGCCAAACTGGATCAGCTGTTGAGCGAGGGTTTTCGCCATATTACTCGGAATGGCAAAGCCAATGCCGATGCTGCCGCCACCTGGCGCCAGAATCGCGGTGTTGATACCAATCAGCTCGCCGTTCAGGTTCAGCAGCGCGCCGCCGGAGTTCCCCCGGTTGATGGAGGCATCGGTCTGGATAAAGTTCTCCAGCCCTTCAAGGTTCAGCCCGCTGCGACCGAGCGCGGAGATAATACCGGATGTGGCGGTCTGTCCGAGGCCAAACGGATTCCCGACGGCCACGGCGAAATCGCCAACGCGAAGTTTATCGGAATCGGCGATCGCGATTTGCGTCAGATGGCTGGGGTTTTGTAATTGCAGCAGGGCGATATCGCTCTGATCGTCGCTGCCGACCAGCTTCGCATCAAATTCGCGGCCATCGTTGAGCTGAACGCTGATTTTCTGTGCCTGGCTGATCACGTGATTATTAGTCAATACATAGCCTTTGGCGGCATCGATGATGACCCCGGAGCCCAGGCCTTCAAAAGGCTGAGCCTGCTCCTGAGGTACATTGTCGCCAAAGTACTTTTTCAACTCTTCCGGCATGTTTTGCGCGGGGGCGGCGGTCCCTTCAACCTGTACGCTCACGACCGCGGGCAGCACTTTTTCCAGCATCGGCGCAAGGCTTGGCAACGCCCCCTGGCCGGGTACCTGCGTGGGTAACGATGCCGTAGCCGTAGGTAAAACCGACAACGATAACCCGATGCTTAACGCTAACGCACTCAACAGCAAAGTCTGTTTCTTCATTAGATGCTGGCTCTCGTAACCTGATGTGGATGGAAAAACGTCCCGAATGGCCTGATGTTATTGAATTTTCAACCGGCTAACAATGCGGTCAATGATTAAATAATAGCTGGGATGTAGGGTTGAGGCGGGCGCAGAGAGTGCGCCCGGATAATATTTTTGCTGGCAGGGATAAATCAGTCGCGTTTTGCGCCACCGCGCAGCAGGCCAGATGCACCTTCAGAATAATCGCGTGGCATCTGGACCGGTGCTTGATCGTTACCGGCTTCTGACTCCGCCAGGCGATTGCGGAACGGGTTTGCGTCCGCCATGGTATCCGGCAGCAGGCTGCTGGAGCTTTTTGCCATGTGCTGATACAGCTGGCGGTAATCATCAGCCATGTTATCCAGCAGTTCAGCGCTGCGGGCAAAATGACTGACCAGCTCTTCACGATACTCTTCAAGCTCTGTTTTATTTTTTTCCAGTTCGAACTGCAGCGCCTGTTGTTGACGTAATTTGCGGTTGCCAAAACGCATGGCGACGGCACCGATGATGATACCGACAACTAGCCCAATTAGCGCATATTCCCAGGTCATGTACATCTCCCGTTGTTTTGTGGTTCCGTAGGGTGGCTCTGTAAGGCTCTCCGCCTGCGCCCGATAGTGCCACTATAACCGCTAATTCCACAGAAGTGGAATCCTGGCGTATCATCGCGTAGTGTAGAACGGCCTTTTTTTCGTCAATCGTGAGCTTCAGCATTACGGTTTTCAAGGAATAACAATTAGATCATGCAAAGCCTGTCCCCAACATCGCGTTACCTTTTGGCTCTCAAAGAGGGCAGTCATCAACCTGACGACGTCCAGCAAGAAGCGGTAAGCCGCCTCGATACTATCTATCATGAACTGCAGAAGAAACCCGCTCCGGCGCCGCAAAGCAGCGGCCTGCTAGCAAAATTCGGCAAGCTGCTGGGTAAGCGCGAACCTGCCGTCGAGCCCGCGGCTGTGCGTGGCCTCTATATGTGGGGGGGCGTCGGGCGAGGGAAAACCTGGCTGATGGACCTGTTTTATCATAGCCTGCCAGGAGAACGTAAGCAGCGCCTGCACTTCCATCGCTTTATGCTGCGCGTCCATGAAGAGCTGGTTACCCTGCAGGGACATAGCGATCCGCTGGAAATCCTCGCCGACCGCTTCAAGGCGGAAACCGATGTTCTCTGCTTCGACGAGTTCTTTGTCTCCGATATTACGGACGCCATGCTGCTGGGCGGTCTGATGAAAGCCCTGTTCGCACGTGGCATCACGCTGGTGGCCACCTCGAATATTCCGCCAGATGAGCTCTACCGCAACGGCCTGCAGCGCGCACGCTTCCTGCCCGCAATCGAGGCGATTAAACAGCATTGCGACATTATGAACGTGGACGCGGGCATTGATTACCGCCTGCGCACGCTGACGCAGGCCCATCTGTGGCTGTCGCCTCTCGACGCGCAGACGCAACAGCAGATGGATAAACTGTGGCTGGCATTAGCGGGCGCGAAACGCGAGCAGACGCCGACGCTGGAAATTAACCATCGATCGCTCCCGACATTAGGCGTCGAAAACCAGACGCTGGCGGCCTCGTTTGCCACATTGTGCGTGGATGCGCGTAGCCAGCACGATTACATCGCGCTTTCACGCCTGTTTCATACCGTGATGTTATTTGATGTACCGGTGATGACGATACAGCTGGAGAGTGAAGCCCGGCGGTTTATCGCCCTGGTGGACGAGTTCTATGAACGCCACGTTAAGCTGGTTGTCAGCGCCGCGGTGCCGCTGTATGACATCTATCAGGGGGAGCGACTGAAGTTTGAGTTTCAGCGATGCTTATCGCGCCTGCAGGAAATGCAAAGTGAAGAGTATTTGAAACGCCCGCATATGCCTTAACTGGCGGGCTTTCCCGCGCGCGTTGTGTTGCCATGACTCAAGGGTATCGCGCGGTCGAAAAAAGCCGGTT
>NZ_JBCNNS010000109.1:0-5955 GCF_039594335.1 Raoultella sp. | reverse complement strand
TTCAGCTCACCGGCCGCGTAGGCTTCCGCGTGGATATAAGAGATCTCTTTGAGCTTCAGCGCCCCTTCCAGCGCGATCGGATACTGATCGCCACGGCCAAGGAACAGCGCATGGTGCTTATCGGAGAAGTTCTCGGCCAGCGCTTCAATACGCTTATCCTGCGACAGCATCTGCTCAATACGGCTCGGCAACGCCTGCAGCCCATGCACGATATCATGCTCAACGGCTGCATCCAGACCTTTAAGACGCGCCAGTTTTGCCACCAGCAGCAGCAATACCGTCAACTGAGTGGTAAAGGCTTTAGTCGAGGCCACACCGATCTCAGTGCCCGCTTTGGTCATCAGCGACAAATCAGACTCGCGGACTAAAGAAGAACTCGCCACGTTACAAATAGCCAGCGAACCCAGATAGCCCAGCTCCTTTGACAGACGCAGAGCGGCCAGCGTATCCGCGGTCTCACCGGACTGGGAAAGCGTGATCATCAGACTGTTGCGACGCACCGCCGATTTGCGATAGCGGAATTCAGAGGCGATTTCAACATCGCACGGCACGCCCGCCAGCGCTTCAAACCAGTAACGAGAAACCATGCCGGAGTTATATGAGGTACCGCAGGCCACGATCTGGATATGTTCAACCTGAGACAGCATTTCGTTTGCATGCGTGCCCAACTCGCTGAGATCCACTTCACCATGGTTGATACGCCCGGTGAGGGTGTTTTTGATCGCATTTGGCTGTTCGTAAATCTCTTTTTGCATGTAGTGGCGATAAATACCTTTATCGCCCGCATCGTATTGCTGGTTGGATTCGATGTCCGGACGTTTCACTTCAGCGCCAGACTTATCAAAAATCACCACGGAACGGCGGGTCACTTCGGCAATATCCCCCTCTTCGAGGAAGATGAAGCGGCGGGTCACCGGCAGCAACGCCAGCTGATCGGAAGCAATGAAGTTTTCCCCCATTCCCAGACCAATAACCAGCGGGCTACCAGAACGCGCAGCCAGCAGAGTCCCCGGATCGCGGGCATCCATAATCACCGTGCCATAAGCACCGCGCAGCTGCGGAATGGTCCGCAGAACGGCTTCACGCAGGGTGCCGCCTTGCTCCAGCTCCCAATGTACCAGGTGAGCAATCACCTCGGTGTCGGTCTCAGAGGCAAAGACATAGCCGCGCGACTGCAGGAGTTCACGCAGCGGTTCGTGGTTTTCGATGATGCCGTTATGGACCACCACAATATGTTCAGAAACATGCGGATGCGCGTTACCTTCAGACGGCTCACCGTGCGTTGCCCAGCGGGTATGGGCAATCCCCGTACCACCGTGTAACGGGTGCTCTTCTACCGCCTGAGCCAACATCTGGACTTTACCGAGACGACGAACGCGGGACATATGCCCGGCGTTATCAACCACAGCCAGACCGGCAGAGTCATATCCACGGTATTCCAGACGACGTAAACCTTCGAGAAGGATTTCAGCAATATCACGCTGCGCGACTGCGCCAACAATTCCACACATAGTTAAATTTCCTGATAATGGCGTTATGCCATGCGTTGTCGCTGACCTGTATTTGCCCGCGTTACGGGCGCCCCGAGCCTTGTAGAGAGTGGGGTTATTTTTATGGTACTGCCTGCGGACGGGGACCTGTATTGGTCCTCTCATCCTGGTTCGCCGGGCGATTTCCCCCGGCGATAATCCAAAAATTACTTCTTCTTCACCGGACGCTGCCAGCCCTGTTTATGGACCTGCGGCACGCGGCTTAAAACCAGTTCGTTATCGGCAATATCGCGCGTGACCGTCGTACCGGCGGCAATCGTGACGCCTTTACCCACGGTGACTGGCGCCACCAACTGAGTATCGGAACCAACAAACACATCGTCACCGATGATGGTTTTAAATTTATTCGCGCCATCGTAGTTACAGGTGATGGTACCGGCGCCAATATTCACGTTATCGCCGATTTCCGCGTCGCCGAGGTAGGAGAGATGCCCTGCTTTCGAACCTTTACCCAGCCGCGCTTTTTTCATTTCAACGAAGTTGCCGACATGCGCACCTTCCAGCAGCTCGGCGCCCGGACGCAGGCGCGCAAACGGCCCGACGGTACAGGCAGCCTGTAAATGAGCATCTTCCACCACCGAATACGGACTGATCTCACAGTCATCGCCAATGGTGCTGTTTTTGATCACGCAGCCGGCGCCGATCTTCACGCGCTCACCCAGTACCACGTTTCCTTCGAGGATAACGTTAGTGTCAATCTCCACATCGCGCCCATGTTTCAGGGTACCGCGGAGATCAAAACGCGCCGGATCTCGCAGCATCACCCCCGCCAGCAGCAGTTTTTCCGCCTGTTCGGATTGATAAACGCGCTCCAGACGCGACAGCTGCAGGCGGTTGTTTACTCCTTCAACTTCGCTTAAGCGCTGCGGATGAACGGCAACGATTTCACGCCCTTCCTGATACGCCAAGGCGATAATATCGGTGATGTAGTATTCGCCCTGCACATTGTTATTCGTCAGCTTCGCCAGCCAGCGTTTTAAATCCGCCCCGCCCGCGATCAAAATTCCGGTGTTAATTTCCTGAATCTGACGCTGCACATCGCTGGCATCTTTATGCTCCACAATGCCGGTAACCAGACCATTTTCACGCGTAATCCGACCATATCCGCTCGGATCGTCCAGCATCACCGTCAGCAGGCCAATGCCGCCCTGCGGCTTCGCCGCGCGCAGGCGTTGTAGCGTATCAACAGAAATCAGCGGAACATCGCCGTACAGCATCATGATGTCTTCATCATCATGGAAGAACGGTGCCGCCTGTTGCATCGCATGGCCGGTACCGAGCTGTTCAGCCTGTAAGACCCAGTTAAGATTATCTTCATGCAGCATCTGGCGAAGCAGATCGCCACCGTGCCCGTACACCAGATGTACGGCCGAAGCACCGAGATCTTTAGTTGCATCAATAACATGCTGCACCATTGGCTTCCCGGCCAGGGAGTGCAGCACCTTAGGAAGATCGGAATACATGCGGGTTCCTTTGCCTGCGGCAAGGATAACCACGCTCATTGCACTGTTTGACATACGCATCCTGACAACGATTAGAACGAAAAGTAAAAGCCTTTCACGTTGAAATATCTACATATTTTTCATCATGAAACGAGACGAGGATAAACCGCCCAGGCTCAACGATATACACCATTTTATGGTGCTATTTTTCACCACTGCAAATGAGTTTATCTCCTGAAAAAGCTCATAAGGGCGATAACCCCCTGCTATCTCACTGCTTTTCTTGTTTTTTTGACGCCTGAATAAAGAAAATCAACAAAATAAAACACAATTTCAATATTTGTTAATTGTGACACACCAAATAGAAACGTCATTTCATTATTATGATAATACTGCGCAATATTTACCCTGGAGAAAAAAATGAATAAAAAAATACCTTTGGCATTAGCCCTTTGCAGCACAATTATCGCATTACCGCTGCAGGCTGACGAGCAACATGTCTGGCGAAGCATCGCTTTTGGCCAATCAACCGACGTGAATTTTTCCTCCAACGTGCTAGCGGAAAAAATTGGCGTTAACAATGTGACGATCGCGGGAAAAAAACTGACTCCGCAGGATGTTGCCAATCTCCAGGCCCCCATCACGATTGAGAGTCGGGGCGGAAAAATCGCCAACTCGCACGACGGTCTGACCTTCTTTTATACTGAACTTCCCGCCCGCCAGAATTTCATCCTGCAAGCCACGGTGACGGTGGATCAATTTGGTCCGGAAAATGGTGCCCTTCCGGCAGCACAGGAGGGCGCAGGGCTGCTGGTTCGCGATGTTCTCGGCCATCCGCGACAGCAGCCTTTGGTGGTTGGCTACGAAGAGTTTCCGGCGGCATCCAATATGGTCATGAACGCTATTATGACTCAGGATAAAAAAGATCGCTCGCACGTCAAACTCCAGGCTATCACCCGGGAAGGGATCACTCAACCGTGGGGAAACGCAGGCTCGACCATCAACCGACTGAGCTATAAAGAGAATATCGATCTTGAGCAGACAGCGGACTTCCAGCTCAGGCTCGAACGCACTAATGAGGGATTTGTGACATCATGGGCACCAGCCGGCAGCAATGCGTGGGTAAGCCAAAAAGTGCCTCATGCCGATCTGATCACCCAACAGGATAAAGACAATTATTACGTTGGCTTTTTTGCCTCGCGCAACGCCAAAATCACCGTCAGCCATGCCTCTCTGGTGACATCCCCGGCGGATACCGTTGCTTCGCAGCCCTATGTTGCCAAAACCTGGCCGGTCGTGATGCAAATCGCCTCAGGCGCACAAAGCCAGAGCGCAGATTACGTATTACAGGCCCGGGCCAGTGCCGACGGCAAGTTCACGGTTCGTCAGGATGAGGTGACGATTGGGATGAATAAAAAGGTCAAGGCCGGTGAGATGTTTACGCAACCCGCGACGCTCAAAGAGAAAAGTACGTTCGAAATTACGTTTACACCAGCCAGTAGCCAAAAACCCTTTACGCAAAGTCTGACGGTTGAACGCAGCCACCGCGTTGAAGGAAGTACGCTGCATGTCTCTCCTGAGGGTCAAGCTGACGCGAAAGGGACGTTTGATTCTCCGCTCGATCTCTCCACCGCGATCGATCTGTTGCCTCCGGGCGGAAAGATTATCTTAGCCGCCGGGGATTACCCGCCAACGGTGATCCCACTTCAGGCTAGTGGGCTCAAGGGACAGGAAAAAACCCTGCAGGCCGACAGCAAGGCGGTTATCCATGGTCTGCTGCTGGATGCGAACTCCTGGCATATCAAGGGCATCTCGATAACAGGTAAAAGCCTGCGTATTCAGGGCAGCCATAACCTGATCGAAAACGTCACCGCGTACAAAAACGAGGATACCGGCATCCAGATATCCTCCCCGGACAAAACAGGTCGCCCGCTGTGGGCCAGCTACAACCGGGTCGTGAACTCAGAATCCTACGGCAATGAAGATCCCGGTAAGATTAACGCCGATGGTTTCGCCGTAAAAATGCGGGTAGGGGAAGGTAATCGCCTGGAAGGCTGCTACTCTCACGACAATATCGATGACGGATTCGACCTGTTTAACAAAATCGAAGACGGCGCCAATGGCGTTGTGGTGATCGAGAATTCAATTGCCCGTAATAACACCAGTAACGGTTTTAAACTCGGTGGAGAAGGGCAGCCGGTTGCCCACGAAATACGTAACAGCATTGCCATCGGTAACCATCTGGACGGGTTTACTGATAATTTCAATCCCGGCAAGCTGGTGGTGGTCAATAACGTCGCGGTAGATAACCAGCGCTTTAACTATCTCTTCCGCCCCAGTCCTTACGGTAAGCCAGAGACTCAAGGATACTTCAGCGACAATCTGTCACTGCGCAGCCAGCCAGGAAAATATGATGATGCCGTTGTCGGCAATATTGAAGATAACAACTCCTTTATTCGCGAGGGGAAAAGCGTCAACGCTGAGGGGAAAACCATTCAGAGCGCCGATTACCAGTCCCTGACGCTACCGGATCCGCTGCTGCGTCGTGCCGATGGCAGTTTTGCTACCGGAGATTTTCTCAACCGTAGCTAACGAGCGGCATCTTGCGCTTTATCCGGCACAGAAAAACACAAAGGCCGCCCTCAGGCGACCTTTTTCTTTCTGCTTCACACCGCATATGTTGTCGTTTTCGTTAGCGGTACAGCGCAAATGCAGAGAGGCTGGCGATTTAGTGATTGAAGGTACCGAAAGTGACGTTCATAGCACTGAAGAAAGCGACGATTTTGTTAAGCAGTTTCATGATGACTTCCTGGATAAAGAATGTGTTCTGGTCAGTTTGTTTTGTGATTTACATCTCAAAAACAAGTCTACGCTTCATTTTTTAACCGATCAACAGAAATGAGATTCTCGTCACAAAAATTTAAAATGCCATTTTAGTTTTGATAAATTTGAAACGAAACCAT
>NZ_JBCNNS010000108.1:0-1662 GCF_039594335.1 Raoultella sp. | reverse complement strand
GCGGGCAACTTTTCCTGCATTTTGCCAATCTGTGAGCCGTCATACGAAACTGCAAATATTGAGAAAACACATAGATTAAAGCGTGCACCAGATCACACATTAAACATTTACAGTAAAGCGAATTAATTCCACTCATAAATCGTCTGTTTTCATCTTTTTGATATTAAAGATAAAAAATCAGTAGTTTTTATAAAACAACCACGCATACAATGAAAACCTTTTATTGACATTTATAATAAATATTTAACATTTGTATACCCTGTCAGTTGCTCGATTTTTAGCGTCCTGATATTTTCAATGTTGACTATTTTATGAGTAAACCAACCGTCAAAGTTAACCTCAGGATAACCCATGGTAAAAGCATGGTTAAAACGCGCCGCGAATAGTGCGCAGTGACATTTATTTTTGTAACATGCGGCGGTCTCATTTTTTTCACATTTTTTGATAAAAACTAAATCATTTTTGGCTTAATAACCACCAGGTGACGCTCCCCTTCCAGCGCAGGAACATGCAGCCTGATGATCTCGCTGACGGTGCATCCTTCGGGAAGATTTGCCATTTCCTCTTCCTGGGCCACCCCTTTCAATGCATAGAAACAGCCGCTTTCTGACGGCAGATGATGGCACCAGCTGACCATGTCGTTCAGCGAGGCAAATGCGCGGCTGATGACACCATCGAACGGCGGTTCCGCGGGGAAATCTTCCACACGGCTCTGTACCGGAGCGATATTCTCCAGTTTTAGCTCGTGCTGAACCTGACGAAGAAAACGGACGCGCTTGCCAAGGCTGTCCAGCAGTGTGAAATGGGCTTGCGGGAGAATAATCGCCAGCGGGATTCCCGGTAGCCCTGGTCCTGTTCCGACGTCGATAAAACGCGTTCCCTGCAGGTACGGAGCAACAACAATGCTATCGAGGATGTGGCGAATCAGCATCTCATTCGGATCGCGAACAGAAGTCAGATTGTAGGCTTTGTTCCACTTATCCAGCATTCCAACATAGGCTACCAGCTGATTTTTCTGATGATCGGTGAGCGAAATACCGGCTTCAGCCAGCAGACGAGAAAGTTTGTTGAGCACGTTCAGTACCTGTCCAGAAATAATGAGCCCGGAGGCGATGACGCTTACCGGGCCGGTGAATCAAAAAGGCTATCCGCCTGTCAGGGCAATCAGGCGCTGCGGCGCAGCATCCCCTGCTTTTTCAACCAGACCAGCAAGATAGAAATCGCTGCAGGCGTAATGCCGGAAATACGCGAAGCCTGACCGATTGAAGATGGTTTGTGATCGTTAAGCTTGGCAATCACTTCATTCGACAACCCAATCACCTGGCGGTAATCAAGCGTTGCCGGCAGGATCGTATTCTCATTACGCTGCTGTCTTTCGATCTCTTCCTGCTGACGAGCAATATATCCTTCGTACTTCACCTGGATCTCAACCTGCTCGGCGGCCTGCGCATCTTCCAGGCCCGGCGAGAACGGCGACAGCTGAACCAACTGCTCATAGGTCATTTCCGGACGACGGAGTAAATCTTCCCCACTCGCTTCGCGAGACAGTGGTGCAGTCAGATGCGCGTTGACTTCTTCCGCGCTGTCTGCCGCCGGATAAACCCAGGTGGATTTCAGACGCTGACGTTCAAGCTCAATGCTTTCCAGCTTCTCGTTGAAACG
>NZ_JBCNNS010000107.1:0-14519 GCF_039594335.1 Raoultella sp. | reverse complement strand
TCGCTCCCGTTGTTGTCGGGAACGGGCGCTAATTTAGGGAAATACGTATCTCTCGTCAATCAACTTTTTCAAAAAAACAGCGCATTTAGACAAACTTCGCGCAACTTGCCTTTTAAATGCGCGATAAACGATTTTTTTGTCGCCACCTTCTTTTTATTCGATAGAAAAATGAAATTTGCTATGCTGGCAATCCGATAGAAAACAATAAGTAAAATACGGCGCCAGGGCCAACCTGCAACCGGCGCCCGCGATCAGGAGTCACGATGGATATTATCTTTTATCACCCGACATTCGATACCGCTTACTGGATTGCCGGGCTGGAAAAACAGCTACCGGGGGCGCGCGTGCGCGAATGGAAATCTGGCGATACTCAGCATGCGGATTATGCGCTGGTGTGGCATCCGCCGGTGGAAATGCTTGAGGGACGGAACTTAAAAGCCGTTTTTGCTCTCGGCGCTGGCGTCGATTCTATTCTCAGTAAACTCCGCGAACACCCGGAAATGCTACCAATGTCGATTCCACTCTTTCGCCTCGAAGACACCGGGATGGGGCAGCAGATGCAAGAGTATGCGGTGAGTCAGGTGCTGCACTGGTTCCGTCGTTTCGACGATTACCAGACATTAAAACAGCAGGCCCGCTGGCAGCCGCTGGAGGAGTATCGCCGTGACGAGTTCACCATCGGGATAATGGGGGCGGGCGTGCTCGGTTCGAAAGTGGCGGAAGCGCTGCAGGCATGGGGATTTCCACTGCGCAGCTGGAGCCGTAGTCGCAAAGCCTGGCCTCAGGTGCAAAGCTTTGCCGGCCAGGAGGAGCTGGGCGAATTCCTCGGCGCTACGCGGGTGCTGATTAACCTGCTTCCTGATACGGCAGAAACCTTCGGCATTATTAACCAGCGACTGTTGGCGCAGCTTCCGGATAACAGCTATGTTCTCAATCTGGCACGCGGCGTTCACGTGGTCGAAGCGGATCTGCTGGCGGCACTGAACAGCGGTAAGCTTAAAGGCGCGATGCTGGATGTCTTTAGCCGCGAGCCATTACCGGCGGAAAGCCCGCTGTGGGCTCATCCTCGGGTGGCCATGACGCCGCATGTCGCCGCAGTCACGCGTCCGCAGGAAGCGATCACCTACATTGCCAGCACCATTGGTCGACTGGAGCGCGGGGAAGCGGTGAACGGGCAGGTTGACCGCCAGCGCGGATACTAAGAGAAAACCCCGCCGCGGCGGGGTTTTGCTGATCATGCGTCCTGATTCCTGCTATTCTTGCCACAAACAGAGAAGGAGATTGTGATGTATCCTGTTGACCTGCACATGCATACCGTCGCCAGTACCCACGCCTACAGTACCCTGCACGATTATATTGCTGAAGCAAAGCGCAAGGGGATCAAACTTTTCGCCATAACCGATCATGGTCCGGATATGGCTGATGCTCCGCACTACTGGCATTTTGTCAATATGCGCATCTGGCCGCGGCGGGTAGACGGCGTCGGCATTTTACGCGGTATTGAAGCCAACATAAAAAATACCCTGGGTGAAATTGATTGCACCGGGCCGATGCTGTCCTCACTGGACCTGTTCATTGCGGGCTTCCATGAGCCGGTTTTCCCGCCGCAGGATAAAGCCACCCATACTGAAGCAATGATCGCCACTATGGCGAGCGGCGCGGTACATATAATTAGCCATCCGGGTAATCCAAAATATCCCGTCGATATCCCGGCGATAGCCGCAGCGGCGGCAAAATACCAGGTGGCGTTGGAAATTAACAACTCCTCCTTCGTTTCGTCGCGTGTGGGCAGTGAAGATAACTGCCGGGCGATTGCTGCCGCCGTACGCGATGCCGGAGGTTGGGTCGCGCTGGGATCGGATTCGCATACCGCATTTACGCTCGGCGAGTTCAAAGAGTGCCGTAAGATCCTTGATGATGTGAACTTCCCCGAAGAACGGATCCTTAACGTGTCCCCGCGTCGGCTGTTGAATTTCCTCGAGTCTCGCGGGATGCCGGCGATCCCTGAATTTGCCGATCTTTAATATGAATAACTGGAAAAATTGAATGAACGAGTTTTCAATCCTCTGCCGCGTGCTGGGCTCTTTGTACTATCGTCAGCCGCAGGATCCGCTGCTGGTGCCGCTGTTTACCCTGATTCGCGAAGGGAAGCTGGCGGCGAGTTGGCCGCTGGAGCAGGATGAGTTACTGGAACGTCTGCAAAAAAGCTGCGACGCTCAACCTCTGGCCGCTGATTACAATGCGCTGTTTGTCGGTGAAGAGTGCAGCGTGCCTCCGTATCGTAGCGCGTGGGTTGAGGGGGCAAGCGAAGCGGAAGTTCGTGGTTTCCTCAGCGAGCATGGGATCCCAACAGGAGAAGGTCAGGCCGACCACATTGGTTCACTGCTGCTGGCCGCCTCCTGGCTTGAGGATCACGCTACGGAAGATGAAAGTGAAACGTTGGAAACGTTGTTTGCTGACTACATTCTGCCGTGGTGCGGGGCTTTCCTCGGCAAAGTGGAGGCTCATGCCGGTACACCTTTCTGGCGGACGATGGCGCCCCTGACGCGTGAAGCGATCTCCGCCATGTGGGATGAACTGCAGGAAGAACCGGAAGATTAAATGTGATTTTAATCACGTTTTAACTGCAATTAAAAGTAATAACTTGCAGATAACGTGCTTCAGATCTCATTTGGTAGGCGCGTATCTGCTATGATACGCGTCATGAACATACTCCTCGCAATCGCAATAACGACAGGCATTCTCTCCGGAATCTGGGGGTGGGTCGCGGTCGCGCTTGGCCTGCTGAGCTGGGCGGGCTTCCTGGGCTGCACGGCCTATTTCGCTTGCCCGCAGGGCGGGATCAAAGGACTGCTGATCGCAACCTGTACGGTAATGAGTGGTGTGGTGTGGGCGATGGCCATTATTTATGGCAGCGCGCTGGCGCCGCATCTTGAAATCCTGGGCTATATGATGACCGGGGGCGTGGCCTTCCTGATGTGTATTCAGGCTCGTCAACTGCTGCTCTCCTTTGTCCCCGGCACGTTTATTGGCGCTTGCGCCACCTTCGCTGGTGACGGAAACTGGCGGCTGGTGGTACCTTCACTGGCGCTGGGGCTGGTGTTTGGTTACGCGATGAAAAATAGCGGGCTATGGCTGGCCGCGCGTGCGCGGAAAAACAAATCCGCATTAGTGAACGAAACGCCCGACCGGGCATAAGCTGATTTCACCCGCATAGTAAAAATCCGCCTTCATAGAAGGCGGCATTGATTTCGCCCCACAGGGGCTACCAAAATCCTTAAAAAAAAGCCTCTGCCAGTTCTGTAAGATTTAAATCCAATGACAATAAGGCAGAGCCAAAACCTGTTGCTGACCACGCCCACAGGACGTGGTTTTCAGTTATCAATAAACAGGACCTCAGGTCCTGTTTTCTTTGTCACCCCTAAATCACCTCCTGAAGAGGTGACGATTGTTGCTGCCTGTACTGGTCTGGATGTTGGGACTTTCGACCCATCGGCCCGACTTTTGCGGGAGGCCTCGCCACGAAACCGCAACGTGAAGGGCGGTTAACCCGCAACATAGCCTTGCTACCCTCTGGACGGGTTATCGCCAGCCAGACGCTTCCCGGACTTTCGTCGGGCGAGCTATCGTGCCATATTACCCACTGTGCTTTATGTAAAGACGTTTGCCGACAGGAGGCGAAATGACTGTTAAACCTGAGGTTATTCTCGGCGACATCACTACGCTTGACGTCGATGTTATCGTCAATGCCGCCAATCCTTCGCTGCTTGGCGGCGGGGGCGTAGATGGCGCAATTCATCGTGCTGCCGGGCCGGAACTCCTTGCCGCGTGTCAGGTCGTGCGGCAACAACAAGGTGAATGTCCTCCGGGACATGCGGTGATTACTACAGCAGGTCAGTTGCCGGCCAGTGCGGTTATCCATGCCGTCGGGCCTGTCTGGCACGGCGGTGAGCATCAGGAGGCTGAATTGCTTGCTGACGCGTATCGAAACAGTCTGCAACTGGCGTCGGCGAACAGCTATCGTTCGATTGCCTTCCCGGCTATCAGTACCGGCGTATATGGATACCCTAAGCAGGCGGCGGCGGAAATTGCCGTGCAGACGGTTAGCGCCTTTCTGACGCGTTACAATCCTTTGGAGCGCGTCTGCTTCGTCTGTTTCGATGAAGACACTGCAGAGATTTATCGTCGCCTGCTTGAGCGGCAGCGCAGTGCGTAAAAGGGAGGCGCTCCGGCCAACCGTCGCCTGACATCAGCAGGCGAGCGGGCGGCAAGCGATCAGCCAGCAGACACTTGAGCCTTAGCCCCTTTTGGCTGGAATTTCCCCGAAAAGAGAAAACGTAACAGGGGAATACGCAGATGAATTTCATATAGTACCAGCGCAATACCGACCACGAAGACTAAGCCAGCAACAAACCCCAGCGTATTGGATTTGATCGCCGGTGACAGCCATGCGCCGTAGAGCAGCGTGAGCGGATGGTGCACCAGATAAATGAACAGTGAAGCATTAACAAAATAGGTCACCCGCGCCGACTGGAAGTTCAGCAGACGGTGACCAAGAGAAAAGATCACGTTTACCATCCACAGACCCAGTACCATGGTAATAACCGACTCAGTTTCATACATCCAACCGTCACCGGAGCCATATTGCTGATTCAGGCGATAGGCGATAAAGCCTAGCAGCGCGCCGACGAAGCACCATGGCGACGGGGTGGTGAACATCGTTTTTAAGCGCGGGTTGATAAATACCTGGGCGCCAAGAATGAAGAAAGGCAGGTAAAACAGAGTCTGCATTACGATGAAATTAAACAGGCCATTGCTGAGTACGGGGGCATAAAGGACAAACAGCGAGCGGCGGATCACCGCGTAAAGCACGCCGAGCGCCAGGAAAATCATCGACAGCTGGCCTAATGTGACGGTGTCACCAAAGGTTGACTTTTTGCCTGAGTGGCGACCGGTCAGCCACCGAAACAGCACGACGCCCAGAGACGTCAGGATTACCAGCACCAGTAAAAACCACAGGTGAGAAACCAGTTCCCACGCCAGAGTATTGAATTTGTCGTAACCCGAGAGAGCATGCCAGTTTTCGGCCTTGCCGTTAACGTACTGCAGCATGATGAACTGCGGCAGCGTCAGCAGGGGAATGGCGGTCAGCATAGGAATGCCGACACGCTCAACGCGCACTTTCCACCACTTCTTCAGCGGATAACGCAAAAAAAGCATGTAGGAAAAGTAGCCAGAAATGACAAAGAAGACCTGCATGCGAAAAGCATGGATAAAATCGTTAAACAGCGTCAGCCACCAGGAGGGCTCGATACTATTCACATGCCAGCTGTGGCTGGAATAGATCAGTGATATATGAAAAGGGATCCCCAGTAACATCAACCAGGCGCGGATGCTATCAAAGAAATATTCACGTTGTACCGGCGTATTATTCATACAATATCACTACATTCTCGGACAATTCGTCTTATCACTCAACGTGATAAGGTTTAAATTCTCAGTAACCCTACCTCAACTCTGGATACCTGTCTCCAGGATAAATACGTAAAGTACCAATGTGGTAGTTAACTGCGCCGCTAAGGTAAACAAAGCAGGGATTATGTTGTCGGATTGCCTGAATTACCATTAAAATAGATCGGATCGATTTAAGCACACAAAGGGGGAAGTGCTTACTTATATGAAACTTAAACCACAGATGATGAAAATGCGCTGGTTAAGCGCTGCCGTAATGTTGTCCCTGTGTACTTCATCTGCATGGGCGTTTAGCATTGATGACGTTGCAAAAGAGGCCAAAGCGTTAGCCGGGAAAGGCTATGAAGCGCCGAAGAGCAACCTGCCCTCCGCTTTCCGCGACATGAAATACGCGGACTACCAGCAAATCCAGTTTAATCACGATAAGGCTTACTGGAACAATCAGAAAACCCCATTCAAACTTGAATTTTATCATCAGGGTATGTACTTCGACACGCCGGTTGCCATTAACGAAGTGACGGCAAACAGTGTGCGTAAGATTAAATATAATCCGGATTACTTTAATTTTGGCAGCGTCCAGCATGATAAAGATACGGTGAAAGACCTGGGCTTCGCCGGATTCAAAGTACTGTACCCGATCAACAGCAAAGATAAGAACGACGAAATCGTCAGTATGCTCGGCGCCAGCTACTTCCGTGTTCTGGGCCAGGGCCAGGTGTACGGGCTTTCCGCGCGCGGCCTTGCTATTGATACCGCACTGCCTTCCGGCGAAGAATTCCCGCGTTTTCGCGAGTTCTGGATTGAGCATCCAAAAGCCACGGACAAGCGTTTGACTATTTATGCACTGCTTGACTCCCCCCGTGCGACCGGCGCCTACCGTTTTGTGATTATGCCGGGCCGCGATACCGTCGTTGATGTGCAGTCTAAAGTGTACCTGCGTGACAAAGTCGGCAAACTGGGCGTTGCGCCGCTGACCAGCATGTTCTTATTCGGGCCGAATCAACCCTCTCCGGCGATCAACTACCGTCCGGCGTTGCACGATTCTAACGGCTTGTCGATTCTTGCCGGTAACGGCGAGTGGATCTGGCGCCCACTCAATAATCCGAAGCATCTGGCCGTCAGCAGCTACGCGATGGAAAACCCGCAGGGCTTTGGCCTGCTGCAGCGTGGCCGTCAGTTCTCGCGCTTTGAGGACCTCGACGATCGTTACGATCTGCGCCCGAGCGCCTGGATCACTCCGAAGGGGGACTGGGGTAAAGGCAAAATCGAACTGGTTGAAATCCCGACCAATGACGAAACCAACGACAACATCGTGACTTACTGGACGCCGGATCAACTGCCGGAACCGGGTAAAGAGATGAACTTCAAATACACGATTACCTTCAGCCGCGATGAAGACAAACTGCACGCACCGGATAACGCCTATGTGATGCAGACCCGCCGTTCTACGGGTGATGTGAAGCAGTCGAACCTGATTCGTCAGCCGGATGGCACCATTGCCTTTATCGTTGATTTCATCGGTGAAGAAATGAGAAAAATGCCGTCAGATACGCCGGTCACAGCGCAGGCGAGCATCGGCGATAATGCAGAAATTGTCGAGAATACCGTGCGTTATAACCCGGTCACTAAGGGCTGGCGTATGGTTCTGCGTGTGAAGGTGAAAGATCCGAAGAAAACCACGGAAATGCGCGCTGCGCTGGTCAATGCTGACCAGACGCTGAGTGAAACCTGGAGCTATCAGCTGCCTGCCAATGAATAAGATAACGAAGTACATTGACGCGTTGCCGCTGTCTGAGGCTGAAAAAGCCGCGCTGCCTGATACAAGCCTGCAGGCCGTTCATGAAGCGCTGGACGCTGAACATCATACTTTTGTTCGTGAAGACGATTCTCCGCTGGGTTCCGTGAAATCGCGACTGGAACATAGCTGGCCAGACTCCCTGGCCGGTAACCAGCTGATAAAAGATGATGAAGGGCGTACTCAACTGAATGCAATGCCGAAAGCAAAACGTTCCTCAATGTTTCCGGACCCATGGCGCACCAACCCGGTTGGGCGTTTCTGGGATCGGTTACGCGGACGTGACGTAACCCCACGCTATCTTTCTCGCCTGACCAAGGAAGAGCAGGAGAGCGAACAGAAGTGGCGTACAGTCGGGACCGTCCGTCGTTACATTCTGCTGCTGCTGACGCTGGCGCAGACCGTTGTCGCAACCTGGTACATGAAAACCATCCTGCCATATCAGGGATGGGCGCTCATCAACCCGGCTGACATGGTCGGGCAGAATCTGTGGATTTCCTTCATGCAGCTGCTGCCATACATGCTGCAAACCGGGATCCTGATCCTGTTCGCGGTTCTGTTCTGTTGGGTTTCCGCCGGTTTCTGGACCGCGCTGATGGGATTCCTGCAACTGCTGATGGGGCGCGATAAGTACAGTATTTCCGCCTCGACCGTCGGCGACGAGCCGCTGAACCCGGAACACCGTACGGCGCTGATCATGCCTATCTGCAACGAAGACGTCGATCGCGTATTCGCTGGCCTGCGTGCCACCTGGGAGTCGGTGAAGGCGACAGGGCAACAGCAGCACTTCGACGTGTATATTCTCAGTGACAGCTACAATCCGGATATTTGCGTCGCCGAGCAGAAAGCGTGGATGGAGTTGATTGCGGAAGTGCAGGGCGAGGGACAGATTTTCTACCGACGCCGTCGCCGTCGTGTGAAGCGTAAAAGCGGTAACATCGATGATTTCTGCCGTCGCTGGGGCAGCCAGTATAGCTACATGGTGGTGCTGGATGCTGACTCGGTGATGACCGGTGAATGTCTGACCGGGCTGGTGCGTCTGATGGAAGCGAACCCGAATGCCGGGATCATCCAGTCGTCGCCGCGCGCCTCGGGTATGGACACCCTGTATGCCCGCTGTCAGCAGTTTGCGACCCGCGTTTACGGTCCGCTGTTTACCGCCGGTTTGCACTTCTGGCAGCTTGGCGAATCGCACTACTGGGGCCACAACGCCATTATCCGCGTCAAGCCATTTATCGAGCACTGTGCGCTGGCGCCACTGCCGGGAGAAGGTTCGTTTGCCGGATCGATTCTGTCGCACGACTTCGTGGAAGCGGCGCTGATGCGCCGTGCCGGTTGGGGAGTGTGGATTGCCTACGATCTGCCGGGTTCTTATGAAGAACTGCCACCGAACCTGCTGGACGAACTGAAGCGTGACCGTCGCTGGTGTCACGGTAACCTGATGAACTTCCGTCTGTTCCTGGTTAAAGGCATGCACCCGGTGCACCGTGCGGTGTTCCTGACCGGCGTCATGTCCTACCTGTCGGCGCCGCTGTGGTTTATGTTCCTCGCCCTGTCGACCGCGCTACAGGTCGTACATGCGCTGACTGAGCCGCAGTACTTCCTGCAGCCGCGGCAGCTGTTCCCGGTATGGCCGCAGTGGCGTCCTGAGCTGGCGATTGCGCTGTTCGCCTCGACGATGGTGCTGCTGTTCCTGCCGAAATTGCTGAGCATTATTCTGGTGTGGTGCAAAGGTTCGAAAGAGTACGGCGGCTTTATTCGCGTCACGCTCTCTTTGCTACTGGAAGTGCTCTTCTCGGTACTGCTGGCGCCGGTGCGTATGTTGTTCCACACCGTGTTTGTGGTCAGCGCGTTCCTCGGTTGGGAAGTGGTATGGAACTCTCCGCAGCGTGATGATGACTCCACTCCGTGGGGTGAAGCCTTTATGCGTCATGGTTCGCAGCTGCTGCTGGGCCTGGTGTGGGCGGTCGGTATGGCATGGCTGGATCTGCGTTTCCTGTTCTGGCTGGCGCCGATAGTCTTCTCGCTGATCCTGTCGCCGTTCGTGTCGGTGATTTCCAGTCGGGCCACCGTGGGTCTGCGTACCAAACGCTGGAAGCTGTTCCTGATCCCGGAAGAGTATTCCCCGCCGCAGGTGCTGAAAGATACCGATGCGTATCTGACCCTGAATCGTCAGCGTTCCCTGGACGATGGCTTTATGCACGCCATGTTTAACCCGTCCTTCAACGCACTGGCGACAGCAATGGCAACGGCACGCCACCGCCATGGTCACATTCTGGATATCGCCCGCGAACGTCACGTTGAACAGGCGCTGAACGAGACGCCCGACAAACTCAATCGCGACCGTCGTCTGGTGCTGTTGAGCGACCCGGTCACCTTGTCACGTTTGCACTATCGCGTGTGGGCCGCGCCGGAGAAATACTCTTCGTGGGTGAGCGCCTATCAGCAGGTAACGCTCAACCCGCTGGCGTTGAAAACAAAATAAGCCGTATGTGAAGGAAAATACCGGCAATATTGCCGGTATTTTTTTATCTGAGAATTGAGGTTGCAGATGAGAATTTTACTGGTTATCGCCATGGTGCTGCTGCTCAGCGGCTGCGGCAGCATTATTAGCCGCACGGTGCCTGGACAGGGGCATGGAAATCAGTATTACCCTGGCGTACAGTGGGACGTGCGCGATTCATCATGGCGATACATCACCATTCTCGATCTGCCTTTTTCGCTGGTGTTCGATACGTTGCTATTGCCGCTTGATGCCAGCCACGGTCCGTACAACTAATCAGCGTTCATCCCACTCATCGGCGGCTGTCTGACCCTCTTCGGTATCCAGAGAAGGTTCCAGTTGAAATTCGCCTTCATCCCATTCATGCAGCGTATTCTCTTCCAGCCACTCCTGACGCAACTCTATCTCGTCATAGTCACCGTCAAAAACGCTCTGTGCCGCTTCGCCGCTTAAAATCGGCAGGCATTCGCCTTCTTCATCTTCGTCAGCAAAAAATTCGGCCTGCCAGGCGATATCGCCATCCTGCAGAACGTATTTTTGGATATTCAACTGCTCAATGTTGGCACTCTCCTCGTCGCTATCCGGATTATTGACCAGGAACTCTTCGCGGGCCGCATCGATAGCTTCTTCGAGCGTGGCATAAAAAATCGAATCCTTTGGCATGAATAACCCCCTAAGAAGAATGAAAAATGGACACGATTCAATCTATAGAAGGCGCTGAGCGTTGCGTCAAGGGGAAGGTGACGCTGTTGAACTTAATTTACCGAACGGCCACTTGAGTCCGCATGCTGCGTGGATTCATCAGCGGAAGGGCGCCGCAAGCTGAGAGCGGAATAGATCGCGTTGAACAGGACGACGGAGGCGGTGACACAGAACACCGCCCGGAAGCCATAGCTGGCAGACACCGATGCGCCGATCAATGGGCCGGTGACGTTGCCGATATCGCGAAATGACTGGTTATAGCTAAAAATGCGCCCGGCAACCTGGCTGGTTGAATTGTACACCAGCAGCGTCTGCACAGCCGGCAGTAGCGCACCGTCGGCGGCTTCCCAGCAGAAAACGCAAAATGGCCAGCTGCAACGGGGTCTGGACGAACGACATCGGTATCAGCAGTAACACGGAGACCATCAGCGCGACGATAAGGATTTTTTCCGGCCCGATACGATCCCCAAGCTTACCGAGGCGCGGGGCGCTGATCAGCGCCGCAACGCCCGGGACTGAGGCAATCATTCCGCTGATAAAAGCGATATTCCCGACGTCTCCCGCCAGATCTCGCACGTAGAGCGTCAGAATTGGGGCAATTGAGCCGGTGGCGACCTGAATAATCATCGTGGTGACAAACAGACTCAAGACCAGTTTTGGACTTTTCAAGGACGAAAAGACATCCCGGGCATTCAGCATCTCTTTCTTCGCGACCGGGACGAACTGCTCGCGGATGAAAAACAACGTTAGGATAAAACAGACCAGCAGGACACTGGCGGTGAGAAAGAAAACGGTTCGCAGCCCCCAATGGTCGGCAAGAAAGCCGCCCGCCAGCGGGCCAAGCAGTGCACCGCTCACGGCTCCGGTGGAGAGCGTACCCAGCGCCCAGCCGCTCTTCTGTCGGGGAATCTGGGTGGCGATCAGGGCATTCGCATTCGGAATAAATCCCCCCAACAGCCCCAGCAAAGCCCGTAGCACCAGAAACTGCCAGATATTTTGCGCCAGCCCCATCAACATCATGACGATGGCCATCCCCAGCGCGGAACGCAGCAGCATAATTTTGCGCCCTTTACGATCGGCGAGGCCGCCCCAGAAGGGAGAGGCAACGGCAGAGAACAAGAAGGTAATGCTGAAGACCAGCCCAGACCACATATTCAGGGCGCTGTGCCCCGTTACGCCAAGCTGCTCGACGTAGAGTGGGAGAAAGGGCATGACCAGGCTAAAGGCGGCGCCGGTCAAAAAACAGCCGAGCCAGGTGACCGTGAGATTTCGTTTCCAGTTAATCGGACTATCAGCAGACGACATAGGCTTCCATTGGCCTGCCATGCAGGACAAAAAAACAGAAAAGATGAGCCTGCTAATTATGCGCCTGAGTAACGATCATCGCAATGGCGGAGAGCGCTTAATGCTAAAGCGCAAGGTGCCTCCGGTCAGCGTTGGGCCGCCGGAGGAGTACACTTAATAGCGTGAAGGTACGCCGGGTGGGCGGGTCTTAAAGCGGCGGTGCAGCCACATATATTGCTCCGGCGCCATCAGGATGCATTTCTCGACGATGCGGTTCATCCAGGCGGCGGTCGTTTCCGCATCATCAAGCGGCGGATCGCATTCCGGTGGCAGAATAATCAGCTCATAACCTTTCCCGTTGGGTTTACGCCGCGGTACGAACGGAACAATGCAGGCTTTCGACATCTTTGCCAGCATCCAGGTCCCCGAGGTCGTTGCCGCTTCGTCGACGGCAAAGAATGGCACGAATACGCTGGCGGTCGGGCCGTAGTCGTGGTCCGGCGCATACCAGATCACTTCACCTTTTTTCAGCGCGCGAATCATCCCTTTCAGGTCTTTACGGTCGATCATGTCTTTATTCGAACGCAGTCGGCCCCAGGTTTGCAGCCAGTCAATTACCGGATTGTCATTCGGGCGGTAGACGCCGATGCCGGGTTCGTTGATGCCAAACATCCGTGCCCCCATTTCCAGTGTGAGGAAGTGGATGCCGATCAGCAGAATGCCGCGCTGTTGCGCTTGTACGTCCCGAATATGCTCGACGCCGATGGAGTCGGTCCAGCGCGCAATACGCCGGGTCGGCCAGAACCAGGCCATCCCGGTCTCCATTAAACCCATCCCGACTGATTCGAAGTTTTGCACCACCATCTGATGGCGCTGTTCTTCGCTTTTGTCCGGGAAGCAGAGTTCCAGATTACGGTAAGCGATTTTGGCGCGGCGCTTCATAAAGCGCATTGCCAGGCGTCCAATGGCATTACCAAGTCGGTAAATCAGCGGATAGGGAAGCTGAACAACCAGCCACAGCAGGCCAATACCTAGCCAAAGCAGCCAGTAACGCGGATGCAGCAGCGCCGCGGAAAATTTAGGTAAATGGGTCATCTCATACCTGTTTAAATAAGCAACTCATTCTATTATCGCATTTTTTCATGCTTCAGCCAAAACGGCTGTCCATGGTGGCATTTATTGTTAAATGCAAGCGAGCGGGAGTGAAATGAATGTAGCGCAAAATGTGGGGATGTAAATTAACGTCGTTTGCTATATGATGCCGGCCGTTTATTTACCTCATTTCCTATGCCGAGCAGGTACACCATGCCAGTGTTACATAACCGCATTTCAAATGAGACGTTAAAAGCGCAGATGTTAGCTGAGAGCGAACCGCGTACGACGATCTCGTTTTATAAATATTTCACCATTGTGGATCCAAAAGCCACGCGCGATGCATTGTGGATTGCCCTCACCAAATTAAACGTGTTTGGTCGTATCTATCTGGCCCACGAAGGCATCAATGCGCAAATCAGCGTGCCGGAAAGTCAGGTCGATGCGCTACGTGAGTTTCTCTATGCCTTCGACCCGGCGTTGGATGGTCTGCGGATGAACATCGCACTTGACGACGACGGAAAATCCTTCTGGGTGCTGCGTCTGAAAGTCCGCGATCGTATCGTGGCGGATGGTATTGATGATCCGACGTTTGATGCCTCAGACGTTGGCGATTACCTGAAAGCGGCTGAAGTGAATGCGATGCTGGACGATCCCGATGCGGTGTTTATCGATATGCGCAACCACTACGAATACGAAGTGGGCCATTTTGAGCAGGCGCTGGAAATTCCGGCGGACACGTTCCGCGATCAACTGCCGAAAGCGGTCGAGATGATGCAGGAACATAAAGATAAAAAAATCGTTATGTACTGCACCGGCGGTATTCGTTGTGAAAAAGCCAGCGCCTGGATGAAGCACAACGGTTTCAGTAAAGTCTGGCACATTGAGGGCGGGATTATTGAATATGCCCGCCGGGCGCGTGAACAGGGACTGCCGGTACGCTTTATCGGTAAGAACTTTGTGTTTGACGAGCGGATGGGGGAGCGGATTTCCGATGACGTGATTGCCCACTGCCACCAGTGCGGCGCTCCGTGTGATAGCCATACTAACTGCCTGAATGACGGCTGCCATCTGCTGTTTATCCAGTGTCCGAGCTGCGCCGAGAAGTTTGACGGCTGCTGTAGCGAGGCCTGTATGGAAGAGCATAAGCTGCCGGAAGAGGAGCAGCGTCAGCTGCGAGCCGGACGAGAAAACGGCAATAAGATCTTCAACAAATCTCGCGGCCGCTTGAACACAAAGCTGGGGATCCCGGACCCTGAGACCTCAGAAAAACCATAACCAGATAAGATCCACGATCGCCAGCAGCAGCCACAGCGCGAGATAAATCATAAAATGCTCGCGGACGTTGTTGACCAGTAAATCATACCGGCGACGCATAAACTCTCCCTGTGATGAACGGCCTCTTCTGAGGCCGTTTTTTATTGTCATCCCTAAACCACCTCCTATGGGGGGGTGATCGTTCATGTGGGGCTTTGCCCGTAGAATGCCCATGCGAAATACTGCCCCGGTTTGTTACCAGCAAATCAAGGAGTAAATAGCATGAACAGATATGAATCCGCTTCTCACGTATTCTATCGCTGTCAGTATCATCTCGTATGGACACCGAAGTACAGAGACAAAATCCTCAAAGGCAATCTCGGTAAAGAGCTTTACCGCAGCATCTCCATTTAC
>NZ_JBCNNS010000106.1:0-14938 GCF_039594335.1 Raoultella sp. | reverse complement strand
GGGAATAAAATCGGTCTGCTCAACGTTCACCATCGGGTAAAATTGCTGTATGGCGAAGGGCTACATATCCGCCGTATGAATCCAGGAACGGAGATTACATTCTATGTACCTAACAAACTTGTCTCCCAGGCCACTCCGGTGTCTCTGTTGCCATGAACGGAGAAAAAATGAAAGTCATCATAGTTGAAGACGAGTTTCCGGCGCAGCAGGAGCTCACGTGGTTAATTAACACCCACAGCCAGATGGAGATTGTCGGGACGTTCGACGATGGGCTGGACGTGTTGAAATTCCTGCAGCACAACAAGGTTGATGCCATTTTTCTCGACATCAACATACCTTCGCTGGACGGCGTTCTGCTGGCGCAGAATATCAGCCAGTTCGCGCATAAACCGTTTATTGTGTTTATCACCGCCTGGAAAGAGCACGCGGTGGAGGCCTTTGAACTGGAAGCATTCGACTATATTCTTAAGCCGTACCAGGAATCACGAATCATTAACATGCTGCAAAAGCTGACCAGCGCCTGGCAGCTACAGCAGCAGACAGACGGCCACGCCGGGACGGCTGCCAATCCGCAGCGGGAAAATGACACGATCAATCTCATTAAAGATGAGCGAATTATCGTCACCAGTATTCACGATATTTACTATGCGGAAGCCCACGAAAAAATGACCTTCGTCTACACCCGGCGGGAATCCTTCGTGATGCCAATGAACATTACGGAGTTTTGCGGCAAGCTGCCGCCAGCGCACTTCTTCCGCTGCCACCGATCCTATTGCGTCAACCTGAATAAAATTCGCGAGATTGAGCCCTGGTTCAACAACACCTATATTCTGCGCTTACGCGATCTGGAGTTTCAGGTGCCGGTCAGCCGCAGCAAGGTCAAAGAATTTCGCCAGCTCATGCATCTGTAGCAGGGGTATGCAGAAGAGAGTAGCCCGCACGCGGCCACGCCGGAACGGGCTAGCGATGACAAGATTAGAGAATCTGCCCGAGCGTCTGGCGCAGATGTGCCCCGGAACCCAGCAGGCCCGGATTATCGTGAACGATCAGGTACACCGGAATATCCTGAACGAAGGCTTTAAAGCGCCCCTTGTCTTCAAAACCTCCGCGGAAACCGGAAGCTTTGAAGAACTCCAGGAAACGCGGGACAATGCCGCCAGCAATATACACGCCTCCGAAGGTGGCCAGCGCCAGCGCCAGGTTGCCGCCAAAGCGCCCCATAATCACGCAGAACAACGACAGCGCGCGACGGCAATCGATACAGGTGTCGGCGAGCGCGCGTTCGGTCACATCTTTCGGCTGGAGATTTTCCGGCAGGCGGCCGTCTGATTTCACGATTGCCCGATAGAGATTAACCAGTCCCGGGCCGGATAGCACACGCTCGGCAGAGACGTGCCCCAACTCTGCGCGCAGCTCTTCAAGGATAATCCCCTCTTCTTCGCTGTTCGGCGCGAAATCAACATGCCCCCCTTCACCCGGCAGACTCACCCAGCGTTTGTCGACATGCACCAGGTGCGCAACGCCCAGGCCAGTTCCTGCGCCGTAGACGGCGATAGGTTTCCCCTCTACCGGCGTTGTACCGCCAAACTGAATCAGGTGCTCAGCCTTCAGCATCGGGATCGCCATCGATACCGCCGTAAAATCGTTGATGATCTCCAGATGTGAGAACCCGAGATTCTTTTTCATCTCTGCGATGGAAAAAGCCCATGTGTGGTTGGTCATCGCCACCCAGTCACCGGTGATCGGACAGGCAATCGCGATGCAACCGTCCTCAACTTCAACGCCCTGCTCGTCAATGTAGACGCGGACAACGGCTTCAAGACTGGGGTAATCGAGCCCGGAATACGTTTTTGCCCGGGAAATTTCCCCGCTTGCAATATCGCATAATGCCAGTCGGGCATTGGTTCCACCGACGTCTCCTACTAAAGCAAATTTTGTCATTCCGTTACGGCTCCACTAAAGTCAAAATGATTCTTTTGGCACACTGTAAATTCATGATGCCTTAACAACAACGACCAACATATAAGTGCCCACAGTTTAGCGACCTATATCACACTTGGGTTGTAATCTGTGCAAAATGATTCTCAACGCGCTGTGGGATCGTCAGGCATAGCCGTCAGTTTCTCGTTTCAGCACCATTTGCATCGACGCCCCCCAGGGACGCAGGCAAAATCGTGCTTCACGACCTTATAAAAGGAAATGTTTCATGCTGCATCCACGCGCCAGAACGATGCTGTTGTTATCGATACCCGCCGTGATTATCGGTATCGCTTCCAGCCTGGTATTGATTGTGACGATGAAGATTGCAGACATATTGCAGCATGTTATCTGGTCCAGCGTGCCGTCGAGTTTAGGCATGGAAGCCAGCGGGCCGTTGTGGACTGTCGCCGTGCTCACGCTAACCGGTATCGCCGTAGGGTTGGTGGTACGTTTTAGCCCCGGGCATGCCGGGCCGGATCCGGCCACCGAATCGTTAATTGGCGCCCCCATCAGCACCGCTGCGTTGCCGGGACTGGTCGCAGCCCTCGTATTAGGTCTCGCTGGCGGAGTCAGCCTCGGGCCTGAGCATCCGGTTATGGTGATGAATATCGCTCTTGCCGTCGCGATCGGTTCCCAACTGTTCCCTCGCGTCAGTTCACTGGACTGGACCATTCTTGCCGCCTCCGGCACAATCGGCGCGTTGTTTGGCACCCCGGTGGCTGCCGCGTTAATTTTTTCGCAAACCCTCAATAGCAGTAACGATGTGCCGCTGTGGGACCGATTGTTCGCTCCTCTGCTGGCGGCAGCAGCGGGCGCCCTGACCACGGATCTGTTCTTCCACCCCAGTTTTTCGTTGCCCATCCCCGTTTATCCGCAAATGCATTTCGTCGATATCTTCAGCGGCGCTATCGTAACGCTTATTGCCATTGCCGTCGGAATGGTGGCCGTCTGGTGCCTGCCGCGGCTGCATGCATTGATGAACCGCCTGAAAAACCCGGTGCTGACGTTAGGCCTCGGTGGCCTGATGCTGGGGATTCTCGGCGCCGCTGGCGGACATATTACGTTATTTAAAGGCCTTGAGGAGATACAGCAAATCGCCGTGGACCACACCCTGACGGCCGGCGACTTTTTGCTGATTGCGCTGGTGAAGCTGGCAGCGCTGGTCATCGCCTCCGCCAGTGGTTTTCGCGGCGGACGCATTTTCCCCGCGGTTTTCGTCGGCGTGGCGCTCGGTTTAATGCTACATGCGCACGTCGATGCCGTTCCGGCAGCCATCACGGTCTCCTGTTCCATTCTGGGCATGATGCTGGTGGTCACCCGCGATGGCTGGCTCAGCCTGTTTATGGCGGCAGTTGTCGTCCCGGATACAACGCTGCTGCCGCTGCTGTGTATTGTGATGCTCCCGGCCTGGCTGCTGTTGGCCGGGAAGCCGATGATGTTAGCCAGGCGACGAAATGACTAAACGCGGCTGTTTCTCTCTTCCAGAGCCTGGGTTACCGCGCGTAGGAAGTCGGGTATATCCATTTTGGGCAGCATGACCTCCACCAGCGTCAGCTTATCGGAACCAATACTGTCGGCCATCGCTTCTTCAAGCTCTTCCGTCCGCGCCACGCGCCAGCATCGGGAAGGGACATTGGGGGCGAAGGCGCCCGGCAAGCGGTTCCAGTCCCACAGCGCAATATCGTTATAACGCTGCTCGGGACCGTGAATCGCTCGTTCAACCGTATAACCTTCGTTATTAAGCAACAGGATCAGCGGGTTTTGTTTATCGCGTAGCATCGACCCCAGCTCCTGAATCGTCAGCTGAGCTGCCCCGTCGCCCACTATCAACACCACCCGTTTGCCCGGCGCTGCGGTTTGTGCGCCATAGGCGGCCGGTAGGGTAAATCCTATCGATCCCCACAGCGGCTGGACCAGCAGGGTGGCGTCAGAGGGAAGCTTGAGCGCCGCAACGCCGAAAGCCGCGGTTCCCTGATCGGCAAGAATGATATCCCCGGGACGCAGTTGCTCTTGTACCGTACTCCAGAAGCTTCCCTGTGTGAGGTTGCCGCTCGTTATGCTTTCCACCTCCGGCGCAGAGCAGTCTGGCAACTGCCACTCTGCTGACAGGCCGGCAGACAGCATCATTAACTCGTTAAGGGCTTGATCCATCGGGATGCGGCTGAACCAGTGGTCACCGACTCTGACGGCAAAAGGCTGAATTTCAATCGTGCGTTCAAGGGGTAAATGTTGGGTAAATCCGGCAGTGATAGTGTCGGTGAAGCGGGTCCCGACACAGATGATCGTATCGGCATTTTCAATGGCCTCGCGTGTTTGCGGCGCGCTGGCGATACCGCTATAGGTACCGACAAAACCAGGCTGCTGCTCATCAAACAACCCTTTTCCCATCAGCATCGTGGCACAGGCAATGGGTGTTTTCGCCACCCACATCCGTAGCGTATCCTGCAGGCCATAGCGCTGAGCGAGGAAATCCGCCAGCAATGATACCTGCCGACTGTTGCGCAGCATCTGCCCGGCATGTTCACGGAACCCGGCCAGCTGATTCTCATCCGCAGGCGGCCCTTCAATCGCCAGACGACGAGCGGGTGGCGTCGCTTTTGCTTTCGCCACATCGGCAGGTAACAGCAAATAACCGGGACGATGGTGGGTGAGCATCTCGCTCAGCACCCGATCGATTTCATGGCAAGCATTCCCCGCCGTCAACGTAGCCTGGGTGCAGGTGATCTGTTCGCTCATCCGCGAAAAGTGCGTGAAGTCGCCATCTCCCAGCGTATGGTGCAGAAGTTCTCCGCGCTGTTGGGCCCCGGAGCAAGGCGCGCCGACGATATGCAGTACCGGAATATGTTCCGCATAGCTGCCGGCCACGCCGTTGAGCGCGCTCAGCTCACCGACACCGTAGGTCGTCAGCAGCGCCCCGGCACCTTTGATACGTGCATAGCCGTCGGCGGCGTAGGCGGCATTCAGCTCATTCGCACAGCCAACCCATCCCAACGCCTGATGCGCGATGACACAGTCGAGGAATTGTAAATTGTAATCTCCAGGTACGCCAAACAAGCGGTCTATGCCGCAATCTACCAGACGATCCAGCAGATAATCGCCAACAGTGTAAGTCGGTTGCATCTCCATACTCCTCTTCCCGTTGCAGGTGATCTGAGTATTGAATAAGCGATTCAACTGTCCAGACAGTGGTCAATAATCGGGATGGAAAGCAAAATTTACGCCTTTGAAGGGTGTACTCCCCACTGAACATTCTTTAGTGTAAACGTATACACAACCTGTTCTATCTGCGGAGGAAGTATGGTGTACCAGGCAAATGCGGCACGATATCAGACGATGGAATACCGCCGTTGTGGCCGGAGCGGATTAAAGCTACCGGCCATTTCACTCGGCCTCTGGCACAATTTTGGCGACGAAACGCGGGTGGAAACCAGCCGTCAGTTGCTGCGACATGCCTTTGATCTTGGCATGACCCATTTTGATTTAGCCAACAATTACGGGCCGCCTCCGGGCTCAGCGGAAAGCAATTTTGGCCGCATCCTGCGGGAGGACTTTTTACCTTATCGCGACGAACTGATTATCTCCAGTAAAGCCGGTTACACCATGTGGGACGGCCCCTATGGCGACTGGGGATCGCGTAAATACCTGGTCGCCAGCCTCAATCAAAGCCTGAGGCGTATGGGGCTGGAGTACGTTGATATCTTCTACCATCACCGCCCGGATCCCGAAACTCCGTTACTGGAAACCATGCGTGCGCTGGACCATCTCGTGCGCCAGGGTAAAGCGCTGTATGTCGGGCTTTCCAACTATCCACTTGAGCAGGCCGCCGAAGCGGTGCGTATTCTCAATGACCTTGGGACACCGTGTCTTATCCATCAACCCAAATATTCCATGCTCGAACGCTGGGTTGAGGATGGACTACTCGATTTTCTGCAGGTTGAAGGCGTGGGAAGCATCGCGTTTTCACCGCTGGCTGGCGGTCAACTCACCGATCGCTATTTAAACGGTATTCCGGCAGATTCCCGTGCCGCCAGCGGCAGCCGCTTCCTGCAAGCGGAGCAGTTAACCGAGGCGAAGCTCGAGAAGGTTCGTCGGCTGGACGCGCTGGCCGAGGCCCGCGGGCAAAAGCTCTCTCAGATGGCGCTGGCCTGGGTTTTACGGGCAGAGAAAGTGACTTCCGTGCTGATTGGCGCCAGCAAAACTACACAGCTTGATGATGCCGTGGGTATGCTGGCCAATCGCCATTTCAGCGCACAAGAGTGTGCGGCAATCGACGCAATCCTTGCGGCGTAAACGCAATTTCACTTTCACAAAAAGTGCTCTTATCCGCGATTTAGGAGTTCATCCAATGCTGCGGGGCTATACCGCTCCGTAATATCACGTTAACAGGCCCAATGAGCGCGACTATCATCCGGCGCTCAGGCCCCGATCGTGAAGGAGAAGAGTATGTTCAGGTCACTGATTCTGGCTGCGGTGCTTTTGCTTTCAGCGCCACTGGTCGCAAATGCCGGAGAGATCACCCTGCTGCCATCTGTAAAATTACAAATAGGCGATCGTGATAATTACGGTAACTACTGGGACGGTGGCGGCTGGCGCGACCGTGATTACTGGCGTCGTCACTATGAGTGGCGTGATAACCGCTGGCGCCATCACGATAACGGCTGGCATCGCGGCTGGGATAAACGTAAAGCCTACGAACGCGGCTATCGTGAAGGCTGGAATGATCGTGATGACCGACGCGGCGGCTGGGGACGCGGACCGGGCGGCGGTCGTGGCCACGGTCATGGCCACCATTAATCAAATCGGGGAACCAGATGGTTCCCCTTTTTCATGGCGATCGACATGATTACAGCCCGAAGATCGTGCCGACCAATAGCCAACCATTGAGCAATACCACGATGCCGACAATCACCCAACCCGCACGTCTCACCCACGGGGTATTGACCAAGTCCCCCATCAGCTGGGCATTACTGGTGAAAATCAGCAGCGGCACCAGCGCCAGAGCGATGCCAAAACTCAGCAGCACCTGACTCATCACCAGAATTCTCGTCGGGTCCAACCCCATCAGAATGACAATAAATGAAGGCAGCATCGTTACCGCACGACGAAACCACAGCGGAATATGGAAGCGAATAAAGCCCTGCATCACGACCTGGCCTGCCAGTGTTCCCACCACCGTCGATGACAAACCAGCGGCCACCAGACTCAGGCCAAAGATGGTCGCGGCCGCGTGGCTTAACAGTGGTTCCAGTGTCAAATATGCCTGATCCAGATCGGCAATCCCGGTGTGGCCGTTAAAGTGAAATGCCGCGGCGGCGGTGGCCATCATCGCCAGGTTAACAAACCCGGCAATCGTCATCGCAATCGCAACGTCCCAGCGGGTGGCGTGATAACGTTCTTTTCGCGTACCGCCGTGCAGATTCTGCGTTAACGACGAGTGTAAATAGATAACGTGCGGCATGATCGTCGCTCCGAGCACACCGGCGGCAAGGAACACGGCTTCACTGTTCGGCAAACTCGGGATGATCATCCCTTTCGCCAACGGCGCCAGCGCAGGTTGGGAGAAAATCAGTTCCGCAATGTAGGCGACGGCCACAAACAACAGTAAACCACCGATCGCTTTTTCCAGCGGCTTTTGCCCGCGACGCTGCAGCATCAGGATCAAGAAAGTGGCAATCCCGGTTAATACCGCTCCCTGTAGTAACGACACGCCAAGAATCAGCTTAAAGCCAATGGCCGCTCCAATAAATTCGGCGAGGTCGGTAGCCATGGCGATAATTTCCGCCTGCACCCAGTAAAACCACACCACCGGACGCGGATAGCGATCGCGAATCTGTTCCGCCAGGTTCTTACCCGTCGCAATACCGAGCTTTGCCGACAGCACCTGAATCAGCATCGCCATCAGGTTTGCCCATACCACCACCCACAGCAGTTGATAGCCAAAGCTGGCGCCCGCCTGAATATTGGTGGCGAAGTTGCCGGGATCGATATATCCAATGGCAGCAATGAACGCAGGCCCCATCAATGCGAGCTTCATCTTGCGCGCTGCGCGACCGCTGCTATTCTCAACGCGACTGCTAGTCATTTTCTGCCTCTGAAATATAGCCTTTGCTATGTTTCATGCTATCAAAATGCGAATGATTATCAAGTTCATTTAGAAAGATGATCACTATTGCTTTGATAGGAGGGAACGATAGCGGCTAACAACGAAAAAAGTGGCATTGATGAATTCGCATCTCGCCAGATCACAGATTAGTACAATCTAAGCAACTTTTAAAACCTTTACGCTACATAACAAAAATGTATGCTTGATCACTAATTTGGTGATTGGTCACAGTTCATTGCAATAGTGTGGATTTGATCTCGTTTTCTTTGGTCTTGTTACATAGAATGTGCACAGAAATTTAACCTGCCTCATATTTGGAGCAAATATGGACCGCGTCTTGCATTTTATCCTCGCGATCGTAGTGGTGGCTATACTGGCCCTTCTGGTCAGCCATAACCGTAACCAAATTCGCATTCGTTATGTTATTCAATTACTTGTCATTGAAGTTTTGCTGGCATGGTTCTTCCTGAACTCTGATATTGGTCTGGGTTTTGTGAAAGGCTTCTCCGAGATGTTCGAAAAACTTCTCGGCTTTGCCAATGAAGGGACAAACTTCGTTTTCGGTAATATGAATGACAAAGGCCTGGCATTCTTCTTCCTGAAGGTGCTGTGCCCTATCGTCTTCATCTCTGCGCTGATCGGTATTTTGCAGCATATTCGTATCCTGCCGGTCGTCATTCGCGCCATTGGTACCGTGCTGTCCAAAATTAACGGCATGGGTAAACTGGAGTCATTCAACGCCGTCAGTTCCCTGATTCTGGGCCAGTCAGAAAACTTTATTGCCTATAAAGATATTCTGGGCAAAATGTCGCGCAACCGGATGTACACCATGGCTGCGACCGCGATGTCGACCGTTTCCATGTCTATCGTCGGTGCGTACATGACGATGCTGCAGCCTAAATATGTCGTGGCTGCGTTGGTGCTCAACATGTTCAGTACCTTTATTGTCCTGTCGCTGATTAACCCGTACCGCGTTGAAGACAGCGAAGAAAACCTGCAGATGTCCCATCTGCATGAAGGTCAGAGCTTTTTTGAAATGCTGGGGGAATACATTCTGGCGGGCTTTAAAGTTGCCATTATCGTTGCCGCAATGCTGATCGGTTTCATCGCCTTGATCTCCGCACTGAACGCCCTGTTCGCGACCGTTACCGGCTGGTTTGGCTACAGCATCTCCTTCCAGGGGATCCTTGGCTACATCTTCTATCCGGTTGCCTGGGTGATGGGCGTACCGGCAGGTGAAGCACTGCAGGTGGGCAGTATTATGGCCACCAAACTGGTTTCGAACGAATTTGTGGCGATGATGGATCTGCAGAAAATTGCCAGCACGCTCTCTCCGCGCGCTGAAGGCATTATCTCTGTCTTCCTGGTCTCCTTCGCCAACTTCTCCTCTATCGGGATTATTGCCGGGGCGATCAAAGGCCTCAACGAAGAACAAGGTAACGTGGTTTCCCGCTTTGGACTGAAGCTGGTTTACGGTTCGACGCTGGTGAGCGTACTCTCGGCGTCTATCGCCGCGCTGGTGCTGTAAACTGACAAGATGATGAAAAAGCCGGGCTTGCCCCGGTTTTTTTACGTCCGCAGTTCACTGAGCGGCCGCGGCTTGCCGATTAAATATCCCTGCAAATAGTCGACACCTAACGCCAGCAGTTTCTCTTTTTGCTCTTCCGTCTCGACGTATTCCGCCACCACCGTCAGGTTTTTAACTTTCGCCACTTCAATAATGGATTTAATCATAATCGCATCCAGCGGGTCGCTCTCGAGATCGCGGACAAAACAGCCGTCAATCTTGACAATATCCGCCTGTAGACGCTTCAGACGTTCATAGTTGGCATAGCCCGTACCAAAATCATCAATGGCGATAGCGCAGCCAAAATCCCGCAGTTGCTGAATGTTATGCATACTCTCTCCCGCATCGCTGAACGCCTGTTCTTCGGTAATCTCAATGGAGATGGTCTCCGGCGACAGCTGATAGCGTTTAAACAAGGCGATAATCTGCGCGGCGCTATCATTTTGCATTAATGTGTAAGGCAGCAAATTAACGGAAAAATGCTGCCCCGGGTACTGATGCAACATGCTGAAGAGCATTTCCAGCACCAGCATGTCAAAACGCTGGCTCAGGTTGAACTGAACAATCAGCGGAATAAACTCGTCGGGCGTCATCGTCGATTTGCCACAGCGCATCCGCGTCAGAATTTCATGGTACCCCTCGCCCGCCGAATTCTGGATAGGCTGGGCATACAGCACAAGATCGCGTTCATTCAGCGCCCGCTTCACCTGGGTCAACATCCGAACCTGCTCGCTGGTCTGGTCAGAAACCTGTCCTTGCGCAGCATCCAGTGCCAACACCTGCCGACCATTCCCCGCCTGCTCTGACAGCCAGCTCAATTGGCCCAGCATTGGGTGAAGCTCTTCTTCGCGACCGCGATGTCTTGCCCATGCCGCACCAAATTCCAGATCCAGCGTTTGATTGTGCCAGCTAAATTTCTTGTGATTCAGCATCGCCACCATATGACCCAATCGTGCAGAAGGATCTGGCCCGCCTAAAACCAGTAATAACTCGCTCCCCGGCAGTTGGAAGAGCTCATCTCTTTCCCCCAGTAGCGGCCGTAATTTGCTGGCGATTTGCTGTTTACAATGCACCCGCATCATCATGCCGTAATGACGGCTGAGGAAGTCGAGGTTAGCGATCCGTAAGCTGCTGATGACGAAGTCAACATCCTGGCGCAGATAGCATTCCAGCGCGCGCAGGTTCGGTAGTCCGGTTAACGGGTCTTCCCGAGCCTGATCCCGCCATCTGAGTTTAATTCTCTCGTTCTGGCCGTAAATATCTACCATATAAAACAAACAGATGGTGAATGAGATCAGTACGGAAAGAACAAATGACAGGGCAAATTCAGTCTGGACCCCCTGGAGAAAATTTTGATTATAGGCCACGAGTAAAAACGCCGAAACAGACCAGGAAATATGAATTAATACATGGCCCAGCCGGCTAATACCGATAGAATACACAATGAAGATAAGTGGTACTAAATAACCTGCAATATAATCATAATGATAGGGAGCGCAAAGCACCAGCAATATAGCCCCCAGAGCCATAAACCAGTACAGGGTAAATACCCGACGCTCGCGGGTAAACCATGGCTGGCAATGGCGTCGCCAGAATAATTTTGCGTAACGCGGACTGATAAGCATCCGCATTGGGTAATAAAAGAAGGTGGTAAATATTAATGCAGCGCTGATCAGGCTTTGTATATCAATAATGGTATATATGGCAGACATCCCTTTGAAATGGAAAGAGATAGCCAGCGGGAATGCGAAAAACACACCGACCAGATACATGGTCAGTTTCATTAACACCGGTGCAAAAAAACCACCCCAGAAAATCCGCGTCCCCATATGCTTTGCGCTCAGCCCACTGCGCCAGGTTCTGCCGATCAGCATTCTGACAATCGCGCAGGACACCAGCACTGAAAATAGCTGGCAAAATAGCAGCAGCACCGACTGTAATACCGTAAGGGGAAGGATGAGATGATTAGTAATCGCAAAGGAAATAATTAATGGAGCGATTGCGTAGCGGCCAAAAATAAAAATAACCGCATACATCATACTTAATGGCAACCAGGCAAGAAAAATCTGATTCCCATCGACGATAGTCAGAGGTGAAATAAACCTGGCTAATGGGATAGAAATTAAACACACAATCAACGCGAGTAACGTTTTTCTGATATTAATGTTAAAGTTATCAATCATTATTGTTAATGAAAACTCCGGCGCCAGACAATACTTTTATATTAAATAAATATTAAATGGGATAATAACCACAGGCAAGGAAATAACCTGAGGAAGAATCTTAAATTACATAGAATCTAATGTTAGTAAGTTTTCTGACTTAACCAGAAGGTGCTTTACATTTGTGATGGCAAAAAAAAACCCTCGCCGTAGCGAGGGTTATGAATTTGGTGGAGCTAAGCGGGATCGAACCGCTGACCTCTTGCATGCCATGCAAGCGCTCTCCCAGCTGAGCTATAGCCCCACAAAGTGCTTTACGAACCAAACCTGATGGGAACAGAGTTTGGTGGAGCTAAGCGGGATCGAACCGCTGACCTCTTGCATGCCATGCAAGCGCTCTCCCAGCTGAGCTATAGCCCCGAACCGTAAAACATGTCGTGTTGACGGGCGGCATAATATGAATTCCTTCGTCAGGTGTCAACGGCAAAATGAATCCTCACAATTTGATCGCTGAAAAAGCAGGCAACTCGCTGACAATGCGAGCCTTATCGCAGGTAGACGTTAAACATGTCACTCTTTCACGTAAAAGGATGCTATAACATGAGCAACTAATTCCCACATGTTTACTCAGGAAATAGTATGCTCAAGGAACGAATGACACCTGAAGAAATTGCGCATCATACCGGGTTCAGCCGGCAGACAATCAATAAATGGGTTCGTAAAGAGGGATGGCAAACATCGCCTCGTCCTGGCGTGCAGGGCGGTAAGGCGCGTCTCGTCCACGTGAATGACCAGGTTAAAGAATTTATTCGCAACGCACAGCGCGTGGCGGAACCCTTCCCTTCTTACTCCCCGGCAGAAAACGACCTTGAACCCTTACTGCTGACACTCAGTAAAGAGATGACTCCGGTGGAACAGAAACAGTTAATGTCGCTGCTACTGCGCGAAGGCATTCGCGGGTTACTCCAGCGGCTGGATATTCGTGACCAGTAATATCATGATGAAACTAAAAGATAAAATGACGCCGGCAGAGCTGGCAGATTGCCTTGGACTGGCCAGACAAACGATTAACCGCTGGGTCAGAGAACAACAATGGCGCACGGAGAGCATTCCCGGCGTAAAGGGTGGCCGCGCTCGTCTCATCATTATTGATAAGTCGGTCCTCGATTTTCTGGCCAATATTCCGGCACTTCGCTATCTGCTGACGGAACATCAGCTGGCAGAACCGTCCAGCCACTATTTTGTTAACGATGCTGGCGTTATCTGGCGGCAAATTGCCGAAACACTGCATCTTATGACGATTGAAGAACAGCAGCACCTGCGGGATCTTCTCGCCCGTGAAGGAATCAGTGGATTCTTGTCGCGTCTCGGTATTACCAGCCAGAATAAGTAAAAAAACGGCAGGATATAACCTGCCGCTTCGTTAAGCGTCGACGAGCAAACCTGAATCAGGATTGCTGGCTTTCGCGTTCTGCAATAAAAGTCAGCGCTTTATTGATACGTTCTACACTGCGGGATTTACCGATAGCGTGGACCGTAACGTCAAGCGCCGGTGACTGACCAGCTCCGGTCACAGCGACGCGCAGCGGCATCCCGACTTTGCCCATCCCGACTTCCAGCTCATCCGCGGTCGTCTGAATAGCGTGGTGAACATTTTCTGCTGTCCAGTCGGTGATGGCAGACAGTTTGTCACGCACGACTTCCAGCGGCTGACGAGCAACCGGACGCAGGTGTTTCTTCGCGGCGTCAGCATCAAACTCGGCAAACTCTTCGTAGAAATAACGGCAGCTTGACGCCATCTCTTTCAGCGTTTTACAACGTTCACCCAGCAGAGTGACCAGCTCAGCCAGTTGCGGACCGTTGCGGGTATCGATATTTTCCTGCTCAATATGCCACTGCAGATAGGTCGCTACGTACTCCGGCGCCATCGAATTAATATAGTGATGATTCAGCCACAGCAGTTTATCCGTGTTGAACGCACTGGCCGATTTGCTCACCGCGCCCAGGGAGAACAGCTTGATCATCTCTTCACGGCTGAAGATCTCCTGATCGCCACTGGCCCAGCCCAGACGTACCAGGTAATTCAGTAGCGCTTCCGGCAGGTAGCCGTCATCGCGATACTGCATGACACTCACGGCGCCGTGGCGTTTGGAGAGTTTCTTGCCATCATCGCCATTAATCATGGAAACGTGGGCATATACCGGGACCGGCGCGTTCAGCGCTTTCAGGATGTTGATCTGACGCGGGGTGTTATTGATATGATCTTCACCGCGGATCACGTGCGTGATCGCCATATCCCAGTCATCCACAACCACGCAGAAGTTGTAGGTCGGAGAACCATCTGTACGACGGATGATCAGATCGTCAAGTTCCTGGTTGCTGAATTCGATTGGCCCACGGATCTGGTCGTCAAAAATGACAGATCCGTCTTGCGGGTTAGCAAAACGCACGACGCAAGGTTCATTATCAGCATGATGTTCATGGCCATGGCGGCAACGCCCGTCATAACGCGGCTTTTCACCCTTTGCCATCTGCTCTTCACGCAGCGCGTCCAGACGTTCTTTGGAGCAATAGCATTTATAAGCGGTACCGGCCTCCAGCATTTCATCAATGACGGCGTTATAGCGGTCAAAACGTTTGGTCTGGAAGTACGGACCTTCATCCCATTCCAGATTCAGCCAGTTCATCCCATCCATGATGGCTTCAATTGCTTCCGGCGTTGAGCGTTCAAGATCGGTGTCTTCAATACGCAGAACAAACTCACCGTCGTTATGACGAGCAAAAAGCCAGGAATAGAGAGCAGTACGCGCACCGCCAACGTGCAGATAGCCTGTCGGGCTGGGCGCGAAGCGAGTTTTGATTTTCATGAAATGGCCTTACGTTTAATAAAGATGCCGACAACCGGCAGAGCCCGTGGATATTTATGGCTGAATATTCTAACACCGTGGGCTGATTCCTCAATGTTGTTCAGGTCTGAACGTCACGGTTTGCTATTTTTGTTTATAAATCATGCTCCACGGATTCTTTTGCGATCGTTTTGGCTAATTTTACGACGAACAAACAAATTATTTAGAAAAGGCGTTGACTCATTTTCAACTCTCCCTATAATGCGACTCCACACAGCGG
>NZ_JBCNNS010000105.1:0-15040 GCF_039594335.1 Raoultella sp. | reverse complement strand
TTTTTAGACATGATGTTTAACGAGGATTTGTAGTGTGTCATGATATATTTCCGCCAAGAGATTCTGTTTTTTGTGCTCTGTTTTTAAATTCTTCGATGAGAAGGTTTGTTATATTGTTGCACTTATAGTTTATTTTGTATTCAAAAAGAGGTGTGATGGTTTTTGTTATATTTTCAGATGTTTTGTCAGAAAACGAAGAATAATATTTAGCTTCGGTGATCAAAGAATGTATTTCGTTATAGTCAGATTTGTATTTCTTGTTGAGATTGACAAGTTCATTTGCATTGTTTAAACAATGCTTGAGAAACAATAATTGGTCAGAGTTTGTATTTTCGTTTGTGTTTTCAATAGGTGGAGTTGCATTTGTTGTTTTTAGATTGTTACATCCTTGTAAGGCTGTTGATGATATTAAGAGGAAAAAAATTGCGAGTCTTTTTTTCATTTTCCATTTACCTTTGAAGTGGTTTCTACTAGTCCTAAGTGAAAGCCACATCATAACTAAGGATTTTTTTAAAATCAATATAAGATAAATGTGTACTTTTTATCTTCAATAATTGTCTTATCTTCTTCGCATACGTTTTCCTTTCACTGTCCCTCAATCGCCGAGTATCTCTGCGTTTTCTTTATGTCGCAATGGCAACAAAAACAGTCCCTGCTATCATTTTTAAAATAAAATTATCAAATAGTAATTAAGGCATCTATTCATATAAATGATGATTTTGGTTTTTCGATGATTGAATGGTTGTTTTGCTCTCTTCCTTTTATCGAGATCCGTTTACCGGTAAAGGTGAAAAATTCATGCTATCTCTTTTCGATCATTTGCTTTCGTACCTTTCGGGCGTCAGCATGATTCTATGCTGATGGAGGCTATTTTATGAAACGTGTTATATACATGGCGGCAACGCTATTTTTAGTACAACGGTACTTGCTAAGGGGGCGTTTGAAATTAATGACTCTCCGCTGACACTGGTGATAGAAATCGACCTGAATATCCCAGCGCAGCGAGTGGCAGGCGCTGGTCAGGATAGAGGCAAATCGTGGTTATCTGTTAAAACTACGAATGGATTACTGTCTGAGAAAACAGTTTTTATGCAAAGGGAGTCTGTCATCTGATAAGAAGGCGATAGTTTATTTTATAGCGGATATTGCTTATTCCCGTTTGGCTTATAAATATGCTTACTATGATATATAAGGGGCCGGATGGCCCGACAGGACTTAACACAGCATTTTGACCTTGAGTATTATCTAATGGTCGCGATGTGCCTTACGATCCGTTGAATCACATCTCATGGCTTATTTCATAATAACCTTTATGACCAATGTCCCGCTTTATAATTGCCTGCGACACTCTGGCGGCGTTTGTTGCAACTGCCGTCATAGCCTTTGTTTTCAGATCTGGCTTATCTCCATTTTCCTGGATATCGCGTTTATATGTGTTGCGGAGGCTGTTTGCTCTCGTTCTTACGGCTACGGTGGCGGCAAGACCGACGGCATATTTTAAACACGCATTTCCACGTTTCGACAATCTGTAACCACTGTGTATTTGTCCGTTCTGACTAGCTGAAAGACTAAAATCGCAGGAGTTGAAATACGGGGAACGTGTCAGGCGATCCCGTTTCAATAACGTCAGCGCACGGCCATAAGGGGACGCCTTATCTGTGTTGATTGCGTAGGGGATTTGCCAGCCTTGCACATTATTTAAAATCTTGCTGAGAAAACGCTATGCCGCTTTGCTGTTACGACGTAAAGAGAGATAGAAATCAATGGCGCGGTCCTTACTGTCAACTGCCGGTACAGGTAAGTCCATCGGCCATTCACTTTGGTAAAAGTTTCATCCAGATGCCATGAACAGAAGCCAGAAGGTTGACACCAGTACCATGATAGCCGTTTTCCCATCTCCGGTGCATATCGCTAAACCCAGCGATAAAGGTGTGATCGACATTCACGCCGCGTTCGGCCAGCATCTCCTGCAGTTCACGATAGCTGATGTCATATTTGCAGTACCAGCGCACTGCCCAAAGGATGATATCTCGCTGAAAGTGCCGGCCTTTAAATACGTTCATGAGTAACGTTACTGGTGAAAACGAAAGCAAAGTCTCTTAGCGAAGCTGATCTTTGCCACAGTGCCAGATTTGGTGCTAAGTGTGCTGAGTGCGGCGATCGTGACGTCGATAATTAATGGCGTCTTTGATTAGTGAATTAACTCCGGTTCGCACCGGGGTTAAGTTTATCAGGACGGGATTTGCGCATTAAGGTCATTCTAAACAAATCGTCACTAAAGCGCGATTTTAACTTTACTCGAATGATTGAATGACTATAATGAGCACAAATTCACACAGGAGAAATATGTTGGACAGTCACCCTTACTTAATCATCAAGGCAAGCTGACGCTATTTTTTCTGCGCTGCTTGCCAACCGGCGGGCAGCAATCTCCTCATCCAGACGATTGCATCCCATAAAGAATAACGCAGCATGGCTGCGAGGATAATCGTCATGTTCATGTTTAAAAATACATTATTCCCTCCACCTTCAACGCGACGTTAATCGCCTTTTCGGCGACAATTTGTCGTGTGCTTAATAAAGCACGTAGTTAATTCTTCCAGCAAAAATGGAGGAAGTTATGTTGATGTTTCCTTATATCGCAAATTTACTCGCCGCGATGCTGTTGGGCGCACTGATTGGCGCTGAAAGACAGTGGCGTCAGCGTATGGCCGGACTGCGCACCAATGCGCTGGTCGCCACCGGGGCGGCGGTTTTTATTTTGAGCTCCATTTCAACATCGCCAGACAGTCCGGGACGTATTGCCGCACAGGTGGTTTCCGGAATTGGATTTCTCGGTGCAGGCGTCATCATGCGGGAAGGCATGAACGTGCGCGGCCTGAATACCGCCGCAACCCTGTGGTGTTCGGCGGCGATTGGCGTGCTGTGTGGACTGGGTCAGTTCTGGCAAGCGGCGGTGGCAACGCTGATAATCCTGTGCGCGAATATACTCCTGCGCGAAGCGGCGCAGAGAATTAATCAGATCCCCGGCGCGACAGAAGAAGAGAAATGCTACGTCCTGAATATTGTCTGTCAAAGCGAATATGAAAACGCAATTCGTCAACTATTGCTTAATATCAGCAAAGAGATGACGTTCAGCCTTCAGGGACTGGTGTCGATAGCAGCAAAAGAACAAGGCCATAAAGAAATTCGCATCGAGCTGGTTGGTAATACAGCCCACCGCAAAGCACAAGATCTTATTATGTCAAGAATTGGCGGTGATGAAAAAATTACGTCAGTCCGCTGGAGCGTCGAGGGGGGTTAACCTCACGGCTATTTTTCTCTGACAATGATTTGTCTAAGGAGGGAATGATGGATATTCCCAGACAATTAAAGTAATAAGCGTTTAATAACGTAAAAATGAATTATGCATAAGTCATTTATGCAGGGATAACGACGTCTTAAATTTGAGGGTTAATCATGACTGACATGAAAATAGAAAACCGGAAAATAAATCGGTCTGCGTCAGAAAATGATAAGCAGCATAAAAAAAGCTTCGCCATTGAAACTGAAGCATTTAACAGCCCGGATCATACGCTGGCGCGGTTAAACAGCAGTCGCCAGGGGCTCACCACCGAAGATGCCCTTGAACGACTGGATGAATATGGCCGCAATGAAGTGGCGCATGAGCAGGCGCCGCCGGTGTTGATCCAGCTTTTGCAGGCATTCAATAACCCGTTTATTTATGTCCTGATGGCGCTGGCCGCCGTCAGCTTCGTGACCGATTACTGGCTACCGTCGCGTAACGGCGAAGAGACCGATCTGACCGGGATCATCATTATCATCACGATGGTCAGCCTGAGCGGGTTATTGCGTTTCTGGCAGGAGTTTCGTACCAACAAAGCGGCGCAGGCGCTGAAATCCATGGTTCGCACCACGGCGACGGTGTTGCGTCGCGGTCCCGGTAATATGGGGCCGGTGCCGGAGGAGATTGCCATTGAGGAGCTGGTCCCCGGTGACATCATCTTCCTGGCTGCGGGGGATCTGGTTCCGGCGGACGTCCGCCTGCTGGAGTCCCGGGACCTGTTTGTCAGCCAGTCGATACTCAGCGGCGAATCGCTGCCGGTTGAGAAGTATGACGTTCTGGCCAGCGTTTCCGGCAAAGGGTCCGACAGGCTTCCTGAGCCGAACAAAGACAAAAATCTGCTGGAGATGGGCAATATCTGTCTGATGGGCACCAACGTGACCAGCGGCAGGGCGCAGGCGGTGGTTGTGGCTACCGGAAACCGCACCTGGTTTGGTTCGCTGGCGAAGTCCATCGTCGGCACGCGTACCCAGACGGCGTTCGACCGCGGGGTAAACAGCGTTAGCTGGCTGCTGATCCGCTTTATGTTGGTGATGGTACCGATTGTGCTGCTGATTAATGGTTTCAGCAAAGGTGACTGGGTTGAGGCATCGCTGTTTGCCCTGGCGGTCGCGGTTGGCCTGACGCCGGAAATGCTGCCGATGATCGTCAGCTCAAACTTGGCGAAAGGCGCTATCTCCATGTCGCGGCGCAAAGTGATCGTCAAGCGGCTGAACGCCATTCAGAACTTTGGCGCCATGGATGTGCTGTGTACCGATAAAACCGGCACACTGACTCAGGACAATATCATTCTTGAGCATCATCTTAATGTCAGCGGTAATGAGAGCGACCGGGTGCTGACGCTGGCGTGGCTCAATAGCAGCAGCCAGAGTGGAGCGCGTAACCTGATGGATCGGGCGGTGCTGCGCTTTGGCGAGGGCAGGATTGCGGCAGCAACCAAAGAGCGGTTTGTAAAGCTTGATGAACTGCCGTTTGATTTTGTACGCCGTCGGGTATCGGTTTCGGTTGAAGATGTCCGTCACGGTGACAAAAGCCTGATCTGCAAAGGCGCTGTCGAAGAGATGCTGATGGTCTCCACGCAGCTTCGTGATGGCGATAACGTTGTTGCGCTGGATGAAACCCGACGCGATCTGCTGTTAGCCAAAACGAAGGATTATAACGCCCAGGGCTTCCGTGTGCTGCTGGTCGCAACCCGCAAGCTGGATGACTCCGCCCTGACCACGCCGCTGTGTACCGCCGATGAGCAGGGACTGACGGTTGAAGGGATGCTGACTTTCCTCGATCCGCCGAAAGAGAGCGCGGGAAAAGCCATTACCGCGCTGCGCGATAACGGTGTGGCGGTGAAAGTCCTGACTGGCGATAACCCGGTGGTCACGGCACGTATTTGCCTGGAAGTGGGCATTGATGCCCACGGCATCCTGACCGGGGCCCAGGTTGAAGCGATGACGGATAATGAACTGGAGCGTGAAGTGGAAAAGCGCGCAGTATTCGCCAGGCTGACGCCGCTGCAGAAGTCGCGCATCCTGAAAACGCTACAGAAAAACGGCCACACCGTCGGCTTTCTCGGCGACGGCATCAACGATGCGCCGGCTCTGCGCGATGCGGACGTAGGTATTTCGGTCGACAGTGCGGCGGATATCGCCAAAGAAGCATCGGATATCATCCTACTGGAAAAGGATCTGATGGTGCTGGAAGAAGGGGTGATCAAAGGACGTGAGACCTTCGGCAATATCATTAAGTACCTGAATATGACCGCCAGCTCTAACTTCGGCAACGTTTTCTCCGTACTGGTGGCCAGCGCGTTTATTCCGTTCCTGCCGATGTTGGCGATTCATCTGCTGATCCAGAACCTGATGTACGATCTCTCCCAGCTCTCGCTGCCGTGGGACAAGATGGACAAAGAGTTTCTGCGCAAACCGCGCAAGTGGGATGCGAAGAACATTGGCCGTTTTATGCTGTGGATTGGCCCGACGTCGTCCATTTTTGATATCACCACCTTCGCGCTGATGTGGTACGTGTTTGCGGCGAATAATGTCGAAGCCCAGGCGCTGTTCCAGTCCGGGTGGTTTATTGAAGGGCTGCTGTCGCAAACGCTGGTCGTGCATATGTTGAGAACGCAGAAAATTCCATTTATCCAGAGCCGGGCGACGTTGCCGGTGCTGCTCACCACCGGGGTGATTATGGCGATCGGGATCTACATTCCTTTCTCGCCACTGGGAGCGATGGTTGGGCTGGAGCCGTTGCCGCTAAGCTACTTCCCGTGGCTGATCGCGACGCTACTCAGCTATTGCCTGGTGGCGCAGGGCATGAAGCGTTTCTATATCAAACGTTTCGGTCAGTGGTTCTGACAATAAGGAAGCGCTGAGATGAATCGTTCTCCGGACACCATCTGCTGGAGCACAGCGTTGACATTTGAACGGACCCCACACCGGTAGACGAGCCTGCCCTATAGTCGGATTGTACTCATGCCTGCACTCATTTTTGACTGTACTGTCATGAGATTACATGAGATGTTATGAAAAGAAAAATCCACGCAGTTGCGTGGATTTTATAAGTTTTTTTAATCTTCATGAGGCTCAATGAAACCTCATGAGACAACAAATTTTATTTAGACGTTAAACAGGAAGTTCATGACATCGCCATCTTTAACGATGTAGTCTTTCCCTTCGGCACGCATCTTGCCGGCTTCTTTCGCCCCTTGCTCACCTTTGTAAGTGATAAAGTCTTCATAGGCGATGGTCTGGGCACGGATAAAGCCTTTTTCGAAGTCAGTGTGGATTTTGCCTGCCGCCTGCGGAGCGGTCGCGCCAACAGGGATAGTCCACGCGCGAACTTCTTTTACGCCAGCCGTAAAGTAGGTCTGCAGATTCAGCAGCTCATAACCGGCACGGATCACGCGGTTCAGGCCCGGCTCTTCGAGACCCAACTCGGCCATAAACTCATCACGGTCGGCATCGTCAAGTTCAGCGATATCAGATTCGACAGCGGCGCACACGGCGACCACCACGGAGCCTTCGGCAGCGGCGATCTCACGAACTGTATCGAGGTACGGGTTGTTCTCAAAACCGTCTTCGTTCACGTTAGCGATGTACATGGTCGGCTTCAGCGTCAGGAAGCTCAGGTATTTGATGGCGGCCCTGTCTTCTTCGGTCAGGTTTTTCAGCGCGCGCAGCATGCCGGCGTTTTCCAGCTGTGGCAGGCATTTTTCCAGCGCCGCCAGCTCAGCTTTCGCGTCTTTATCGCCGCCTTTAGCTTTCTTCTGTACGCGGTGAATCGCGCGTTCGCAGGTGTCGAGGTCGGACAGCGCCAGTTCGGTGTTGATCACATCGATGTCGTCAGCTGGATCCACTTTGTTATTCACGTGGATGATGTTGTCGTTCTCGAAGCAGCGCACCACGTGACCGATAGCTTCGGTTTCACGGATGTTGGTCAGAAACTGGTTACCCAGACCTTCGCCTTTGGACGCGCCTTTTACCAGGCCCGCGATGTCGACGAATTCCATGGTGGTCGGCAGAATGCGCTGTGGTTTGACGATTTCAGCCAGCTTGTCCAGACGCGGATCGGGCATCGGCACGACACCGGTGTTCGGCTCAATGGTACAGAAGGGGAAGTTGGCCGCTTCAATACCCGCTTTGGTGAGCGCATTGAACAGGGTGGATTTGCCGACGTTGGGCAAACCGACGATACCGCATTTGAATCCCATGATTTAAATCACCTTAATCTTTGGATAATCAACCCGTTACATTGAACAGATTGCAGAAAAGTAAATAGCTTTGGCTATTATACACGGTGCGCAGCAAAAATTCCGCACGTCGACCGGTTATTGCGCTTTAAAAGCGTGTAAACGGTTGGTCGCTTTGGTGAGACCGTCTTTCAGCCACACTTCGGTGCAACGCGCCGCTTCGTCAACCGCTTCATCAATCAGTTTCTGTTCGCTCGCCGGTGGTTTACCCAGCACAAAACCGACAACTTTGTTTTTATCGCCCGGATGGCCGATTCCGACACGTAAGCGATGAAAGTTGGGGTTATTGCCCAACTTGCTGATGATATCTTTCAGACCATTGTGGCCGCCGTGTCCACCACCGAGCTTAAATTTTGCCACCCCCGGCGGCAGATCCAGCTCATCGTGCGCCACCAGAATCTCATCAGGATTAATACGGTAGAAGGTGGCGATGGCCGCCACGGCTTTACCGCTGAGGTTCATAAAGGTGGTCGGGACCAACAGGCGGACATCTTCGCCGGCAAGGTTAATCCGCGAGGTGTAACCGAAGAATTTGCTCTCTTCGCGCAGCGGGGCGCGATGGCGGTCAGCCAGTAAATCTACGTACCAGGCGCCAGCATTGTGCCGGGTCGCCGCATATTCTGCGCCGGGGTTTGCCAGGCCGACAATCAGTTTTATCGTCACTTTTCTATCCTGCTAGGGGCGTTCTCTGGCGCGTAGTGTACTGTTTGCTGACGCGGTTGACAAAATTCTGCCGACACAACGGTAGGGAAAGAGATAATTACTCTCATGAATCATTAGAATTTTAAGTTGTTCAGTGAGTTATTTGTAAGTTTTTGTTGATTTGATATTAACTAATGTGATCGCCGACGCAATCAATCTTATCCCCATTGCCTATACTAGACCTATAAGTTTTGGGGATATTCCCAGGTAACCCAAGGTTCCGGAGGTGACATATGAAACGCAGAAACGCTTCGTTACTCGGTAATGTACTGATGGGTTTAGGATTGGTCGTCATGGTTGTTGGCGTCGGTTACTCTATTTTAAACCAGCTTCCGCAGCTTGACCTGCCGCAGTTCTTCGCTCATGGCGCGATATTAAGTATTTTTGTCGGCGCGGTTCTCTGGCTCGCCGGAGCGCGCGTTGGCGGGCATGAACAGGTCTGCGACAAATACTGGTGGGTCCGCCATTACGATAAACGTGGCCGCCGCGATCAGCATCGGCATAGCTAAGTTAGTTCATCGCACTGGCCGTCTCTGGCGGCGGATGCGCTTACATTTACATAATGTTTTTATTTGCAGCCAGTTGCCTTATTGCAACTGGCTGTTTTGCTTTTAGCGTCGTCTCTTTTCTTCGGATCAACTCCTTTGCTGCCCGGATTACGCCTTCACGATAAAATAGATCTTTCTTTGACTCTTGACCCTGACGTAACGTCAGGCGGCAGAGTAGCGCTATGGTCGAACGACAGGAGCAGTTATGTTAATTCAGGTGGGTGAACTGGCGAGACGTGCTGGAATGACCGTTCGCACGCTACATCACTATGAACAAACGGGGCTGCTGATGCCGTCGGCCAGAAGCGCGGCGGGTTACCGACTCTATAACCTGGCGGCGGTTCAGCGTCTGCATATGATTAAGGCGCTGGCGCAGACCGGGCTGGAGCTCGCCACTATTAAGGACTACCTTGACCAGGATGCGTTTTCGCTTTCAGACCTGCTGGTACAGCAGATCTCGACGCTGGATAAACAGCTGCGCGCGGTTTCCACGCTACGCGAACGGCTGGTTCAGCTGCGCGATGAGCTGGAAGGTGGTAGCGAGCCTGACCTGGAGTCCTGGCTGCAGACACTGGAGTTAATGAAAATGTACGATCGTTGGTTTAGTCCGCAGGAACTACAGGCACTGCCGTTTGCGGAGCAGGATGAGCAGCGCAACCAGGTCTGGCTGGCGCTGGTGATGGAGGTTCGCCAGTTAATCGCCGGGGCGTGCCCGGCAGAAGATCCGCGGGCCATGGCGCTGGCGACCCGCTGGATGGAGCGCCTGGAGCTGGATACGGCCGGGCGGCCCGAGTTTCTCACCCGCCTGAATGAAATGCACGTCGCCGAACCGCAAATGCGCGAGCAAACCGGTATCACCGTGGATGTTGTGGACTACATTACTCGCGCCTTTGCCGAGAGTAGACTGGCTATCTGGGCGCGCTATCTGAACGCCGATGAGCTGGCCTTCACTCGCGCACATTACTTTGATCGGCTGATGGAGTGGCCGGTGCTGGTGACGGCGCTGCACGAGGCGTGTCGCGAGCATTGCGACCCGGCATCTGCTGCGGGGCAGACGCTGGCCAGGCAGTGGCTGGCGTTGTTTCAGTCCTATGCCGGAACGAATCCTCAGACCCAGCAAAAATTCCGCCTGGCGATGGAGCGCGAACCGCATCTGATGAAAGGAACCTGGATGACGCCGGAGGTGCTCGGCTGGCTCCAGCAGGCGATTGGCGTGATGATGACGCAGGCGCATGCGCCCGCGTCACGGTAATTAAATGTCCGCCAGAGCGGCAGCACGGTCAGGATAGAAGCTCAGACGCCCTGGAATCGGCTGAACGCCTGCCCGTGCCAGGGTGCGCAGCGGCTGAAACTCGAGATTCGAGACGCGCAGTTCACAGCCTTCCGGAAGTTTGTTGACGAAACGCTGGAAGGCATCCAGCCCGCCGGCATCCAGTACCGGCACTGCATCCCACTTCAGGACCACGATCCGCTTACCGGCAATCCGCGTTTCCAGATCGTTAAACAGCCCGTCGGCTGCGGCAAAGAAGAGAGGGCCGATAACCCGCAGGACCAGCACATCGTCGGGCACATCAACGTTGACCGGTGCCAGATGGGTCATGCGCGCAATACGGCGCATGAACAGCAGCGAGGCCAGCACGATACCGACGCTGATAGCGATGACCATATCAAACAGTACGGTCAGCGACATGCACATCAGCATCACCACGATGTCGTCCTTCGGCGCGTAGCGCAGCAAATTCACTACTTTGTGCGCTTCGCTCATATTCCACGCCACCATCAGCAGTAGCGCCGCCATCGCTGACAGCGGGAGCCAGGAGAGCAGCGGCGCCAGCACCAGCAGCGCCATAATGACCAGCAGCGCATGGATAACGGCGGACACCGGTGATGTCGCGCCGGCGCGGACGTTAGCCGCTGAGCGGGCAATGGCCGCTGTGGCGGTAATACCGCCAAAGAAAGGAGCGACGATATTGCCAAGCCCCTGGCCTATCAGTTCACTGTTGGCTTTGTGCTTAGTACCGGTCATCCCGTCGAGAACCACCGCGCACAGCAGTGATTCAATCGCGCCGAGCATCGCCATCGAGAAGGCCGACGGCAGCAACGCTCGCAGTGACTCCCAACTGAGCGTAAAGTCGGAGCCAGGCATATCCCACGGTAGCACCAGCTGCGGCAGCAACTGCGGGATTCCGTTGCCCTGGCTACCGTCAGCCAAAATATAGTGAAACTGAGAGCCAATAGTCGCGACTTGACCACCCATAAGGTTGACGATCGCCATCACCGCGCAGCCCGCCAGCAGGGCAGGCAGGTGACCCGGCAGACGAATACCCAGACGCGGCCAGATAATCAGCGTGCCCAGCGTGACAATGCCGATGGCGGCATCGCCAGGATTCATGGTCGGCAGCGCCATAACCAGCGCGCCGACTTTCTGCAGATAATGCTCAGGCACGTGCGCCATCTGCAGACCGAGAAAATCTTTAATTTGCATGGTACCAATGGTGATACCGATCCCGGAGGTGAAGCCGAGGGTGACCGATAGCGGAATATATTCTATCAGGCGGCCAAAGCGGGCCAGGCCGAAAAGAATCAGGAAGATCCCTGACATTAAGGTGGCGACCAGCAATCCGGCAAGCCCGAACTGCTGCGAGACCGGATACAGAATCACCACGAAAGCGGCGGTAGGCCCGGAAACGCTGAAGCGTGACCCGCCGGTTAATGCAATGACGATCCCCGCCACCGCGGAGGTATAGAGACCGTACTGCGGCGCGACACCGCTGCCAATAGCCAACGCCATTGCCAGAGGAATGGCAATAATCCCGACCGTGATCCCGGCGATCAGATCGCGGGTGAAACGAGATAGTGTGTATTTTTCTTTCCAGCAAGCATCGATGAGGGCGCGGAAAGGCATCACATGTGAGGAAAATAATCTGTTCACAATAATGTTTGATCCATGAGCGCATCATCTGTCAACTAAATGGCAGGTGAAGGAGGCATTAGTTATTTCCACATCATCCTTCGGAATACCTCTTTGTTGGCTACGTTCATTTACCCCGATCACGTACTACCTGTACGCACCTGGGGATTCATTCACTTGCCGCCTTGACGCATGCCGAATGATTTTGTGAAAGAATAAAAGATTCAGAGACAAAAAAACCCGCCGCAGCGGGTTTTTTGGCCGGGCTCGATTAATGTTCGAACATAGCAGAGATAGATTCTTCGTTGCTGATACGACGAATCGCTTCCGCCAGCATGCCAGACAGCGTTAGCGTACGTACTTTTTCCAGCGCTTTGATTTCCGGCGCCAGCGGAATCGTATCGCAGACGACGAATTCATCAATCACAGAATTTTTAATGTTCTGGATAGCATTGCCGGAGAAGATCGGGTGAGTGGCGTAGGCAAATACGCGTTTTGCACCACGTTCTTTCAGGGCTTCAGCAGCTTTACACAGCGTGCCGCCGGTATCGATCATATCGTCAACCATGACGCAGTCGCGGCCGGCAACGTCACCGATGATGTGCATCACCTGGGAAACGTTAGCGCGCGGACGACGTTTGTCGATGATCGCCATATCGGTATCGTTCAGCAGTTTAGCGATAGCGCGAGCACGTACCACGCCGCCAATGTCCGGAGAAACCACGATCGGGTTATCCAGGTTCAGCTGCAGCATATCTTCCAGCAGAATAGGGCTGCCGAATACGTTATCAACCGGAACATCGAAGAAGCCCTGGATCTGTTCTGCATGCAGGTCAACGGTCAGTACGCGGTCAACGCCAACGCTGGACAGGAAATCGGCAACCACTTTCGCGGTAATCGGCACACGGGCAGAACGCACACGACGGTCCTGGCGAGCATAGCCGAAATAAGGGATAACAGCGGTGATACGACCCGCCGAAGCGCGACGCAGAGCATCAACCATAACAACCAATTCCATCAGGTTGTCGTTGGTGGGAGCACAAGTGGACTGGATGATGAAAATATCACCACCGCGTACGTTTTCATTGATTTGTACGCTGACTTCGCCGTCGCTAAAACGACCTACAGCGGCGTCGCCAAGAGAAGTGTACAGGCGGTTGGCAATACGTTGTGCTAGTTCCGGGGTGGCGTTACCAGCAAAAAGCTTCATATCAGGCACGAGAAGAACCTCAGGCATGCGTCCAGTGGTGGATGAAAAGTGCCAGAAACCGTGCGGGCGGCACTCTTCTATCCAGGCGGTGTATTTAAAGAGAACGATGCAACGTCTGGAACAGGGTGACGTTGTCACCGTTACTCAATTTGCCCGGCGAACTAAGGTAATTCGTGCAAAAAGGCAGAACTACCTGGCTAGGGCTAGCTTGAGCGGGGAGATATTCACTCCTCGCGCGACAAAGCCGTGTAGCCATTCCGGGGCTTGCTCCAGCACCTGACGAGCGGCAGATTCGGTGTCAAATTCAGCAAAGACACAGGCTCCTGTGCCAGTCAGGCGCGACGGCGCATATTCTAACAGCCAGGAAAGCGCCGCATCAACCTCGCGAAAACGTTTTCTTGCGATAACCTCGCAATCATTGCGAAATTCACATTTTAGTAACGTACTTATTGACCTGACCGGGGTATTTCGTGGTAGCTCGGGATCGCGAAAAACGATCGGCGTCGGAATACTGACCCCGGGATGAGCAACAAGGTACCACTTTTCTCGCGGTTCGACCGGCGTCAGAATCTCGCCAATGCCTTCGGCAAAGGCGGCGTGACCACGTACAAATACCGGCACATCGGCGCCAAGACTCAGTCCCAGCGTCGCCAGTTCCTCTTCCGATAATCCGCAGCCCCACAGATGATTCAGCGCCACCAGTACCGTCGCGGCGTTGGATGAACCGCCGCCCAGACCGCCGCCCATCGGCAGGCGTTTGTCGATGCTAATATCGGCGCCGCTACCGGCGGGAAACTGTCCGGATGCTGTCGCCGCCTGCATAAGTAGCCTTGCGGCGCGAATAATCAGATTTTCTTCATCGGCTACGCCGGCAACCGGTGTCAGCAGGCGCAGCGTGCCATCATGACGCGGTTCGATAGTTATGGTATCGCCATAGTCAAGAAACTGAAACAGCGTCTGCAGGGTGTGATAACCATCGGCGCGCCGTCCAGTGATGTACAAAAACAGGTTCAGCTTTGCAGGAGAGGGCCAGCGGGTCATCATTTCACAATCCAGTTATCCATTTTCAGCTTGATACGCTGACTGCCGTTATTCAACTCCACATTGGTCGGCAGCGATGGCTGGGTATCGTGGGTATAACCGCCGTAGGTGACGTGCCAGGTTTTACCGTTCTGCGTATAGTTCAGTTCGCTCAGGCGGTATTTATCGTCAAGCGAGTAGTCGGTGGCGTCACCCGGCAGGCCGACGATCCACTGGCGCAGGCTGTTTAGCGGAATCGGCATACCGGTCAGGCGGCCGATCATCTCTTCGGCATCGGTCGCCGTATAGGTCTGACCCTTGTTGTCGATAAGCGTCACGCTGCCCGGCTGGGCGGTCAGCGACAGTTCGGTGCTGCCTAGCGGGTTGGTCAGCAGCAGGCGATAGCGATCCTGGCCGGTTTGCTGCCAGAAGAAGCGAGCGTAAACTTTTTGTTCATCCGAGAGGTAAGCGAAGGCGCCGCGGGTCTGGTACTGGCTCAGATTGCGGACATCCTGCTGGTGCTGACGCCACTGAGGAGAGTCAGGGCTTTTGCCAGGGCCTTTCGGGGCGTTGAGAGTACAGGCGGTGAGGACCAGGCTTGCCAGCGGTAACAGGCGGAGCAGTCGATTCATAATGATGACAAATCCTTGATGTCTACAGTGAAATCCGGCGACGGGTTGGTACGCACACGATTTGTGTAGCGGGTTACAATGATAACTCTTAATGCTAGCGTTGCCCGGCGATAGCGTCTACGTTCAAATTGTCTGAAATCAAAAAATTACCGTTAATGGCTTTTATGCCCGATACCTATTACTCCAAAAGGGGGGCGTCTCTTTTATTGATTCCGCGCATCCTGTATGATGCGTTCAGACTAACCTTATCAACGCTGGTACTACTCCCTCACAATGACCCTTTTAGCTCTTGGCATTAATCACAAAACAGCCCCGGTCGCGCTGCGAGAACGCGTAACGTTTTCGCCGGACACGCTCGATAAGGCGCTGGAGAGCTTGCTGGCTCAGCCAATGGTGCAGGGCGGTGTGGTGTTGTCGACCTGTAATCGCAC
>NZ_JBCNNS010000104.1:0-15202 GCF_039594335.1 Raoultella sp. | reverse complement strand
AATACGTTTTCCTCATTCAGAGTCAAGCATTTATTTTTGCTTTTCTCCGGCAGAATTTCCGCAGAAACCCTGCTGACCCGGCGGCTTGCGTGCCGTTGTTCCGTGTCAGTGGAGGCGCATTATAGGGGGTAATTCTGATGTGGCAAGTTTAAATTCAAATAAATGTTCTGTTCGCTCACTTATTAACCAACCCCACATCCAGGCTTTAATTCTTGCCTGGTTTTTAAACAAAAACGAGCCCAAAGGGCCCGTTTTTGTCATTTTGTGATTTACTGCACTGCCACTATATGGTCGTTTTTAACCACCAGCTGAACTTCTTTACCAGGGATCAGTTCTCCGGAAAGAATTTGCTGCGCCAGCGGGTTTTCGATCTGCTGCTGGATAGCGCGTTTTAACGGACGCGCGCCATACACCGGATCATAACCATTCGCACTCAGCAACTTCAGAGCCTCATCGGACATGCGGACTTCATAGCCACGTTCTTCCAGACGTTTGTACAAACGCTGCAGCTGAATCTGAGCAATAGAAGCAATGTGTTTTTCACCAAGCGGATGGAAGACCACCACCTCATCGATACGGTTGATGAATTCCGGACGGAAGTTTTGACTGACCACTCCCAGAACCAGATCTTTCATATGACTGTAATCCAGCTCGCCGAAACGTTCCTGAATCAGATCCGAACCAAGGTTAGAGGTCATAATCACAACCGTATTACGGAAATCGACCGTTCTCCCCTGCCCATCGGTCAGACGACCGTCGTCCAGCACCTGCAACAGGATGTTAAACACATCCGGATGGGCCTTTTCCACTTCATCCAGCAGGATGACAGAGTAAGGACGACGACGTACCGCTTCCGTCAGGTACCCGCCTTCTTCATAGCCGACATATCCCGGAGGTGCGCCGACCAGACGCGATACGGAGTGTTTCTCCATAAACTCAGACATATCGATACGCACCATGGCATCATCGCTATCAAACATAAAGTTCGCCAGCGTTTTGCACAGCTCCGTTTTACCAACCCCGGTTGGGCCAAGGAACAGGAACGACCCGATTGGACGATTCGGATCGGACAGCCCGGCCCGACTACGGCGGATCGCATTGGATACCGCTTCAACCGCTTCGTTCTGGCCAATGACCCGACTGTGCAACTCCTGCTCCATACGCAGCAGTTTCTCGCGCTCGCCTTCCATCATTCGCGCAACCGGAATACCGGTCCAGCGGGCCAGCACTTCGGCAATTTCCGCATCGGTAACCTTATTACGCAGCAGACGCATCGTTTTGCCTTCCGACTGAGTGGCAGCTGCCAGCTGTTTTTCCAGTTCAGGGATTTTACCGTACTGCAGCTCGGACATCCGCGCGAGGTCACCGACGCGACGCGCCTGCTCAATCGCAATTTTGGCCTGCTCCAGCTCGGCTTTAATTGTCTGCGTACCGGAAAGAGAGGCTTTCTCCGCCTTCCACTCTTCTTCTAGTACGGAATACTGGCGCTCTTTATCTGCCAGCTCTTCATTCAACATATCCAGACGTTTCAGACTGGCCTCATCGGCTTCTTTCTTCAGCGCCTGCTGTTCCAGCTTGAGCTGAATAATACGTCTGTCGAGTCGGTCGAGCTCCTCCGGCTTCGAATCAATCTGCATACGAATGCTGGATGCGGCTTCATCGATCAGGTCGATAGCTTTATCCGGCAGTTGACGGTCCGCGATATAGCGATGCGACAAGGTTGCCGCTGCGACGATCGCCGGGTCAGTGATCTGCACATGGTGATGCAGCTCATAACGCTCCTTTAACCCGCGCAGGATCGCAATGGTATCTTCCACGCTTGGTTCAGCAACGAACACTTTCTGGAAACGACGCTCCAGCGCAGCATCCTTTTCAATATACTGACGATACTCATCAAGCGTCGTTGCGCCGACGCAGTGCAGCTCTCCGCGCGCCAAAGCAGGTTTGAGCATATTCCCGGCATCCATCGCGCCGTCCGCTTTCCCCGCACCGACCATGGTGTGCAGCTCGTCAATAAACAGAATGACGTTGCCTTCCTGTTTCGCCAGATCGTTCAGCACCCCTTTCAGACGCTCTTCAAACTCGCCGCGATACTTCGCCCCGGCCACCAGCGCCCCCATATCCAGCGCCAGTACCCGACGACCTTTCAGCCCTTCCGGTACTTCACCGTTGACGATACGCTGTGCCAGTCCTTCCACGATGGCGGTTTTACCGACGCCAGGCTCACCAATCAGCACTGGGTTATTTTTAGTCCGCCGCTGCAGAACCTGGATCGTACGACGAATTTCTTCGTCACGACCAATGACTGGATCCAGTTTGCCTTGTTCTGCTCGCTCGGTCAGATCGACAGTAAATTTCTTCAATGCCTGACGTTGGTCTTCGGCCCCCTGATCGTTCACGCTTTCACCTCCGCGCATTTGTTCAATCGCCTGAGTCACGTTGGCGGTTGTTGCTCCGGCGGATTTTAAAAGATCGGTCAGCGTACCGCGTGATTCAAGCGCCGCCAGAACGAACAGTTCTGACGAAATAAAATTGTCCTTCCTCTTTTGCGCCAGCTTGTCGCAAAGGTTCAAAATACGCACTAAATCCTGAGACGGCTGTACGTCACCACCGGTGCCTTCCACCTGCGGTAAACGGCTCAGTGCCTGAGTGATATTGGTGCTTAACTCTCCGGCGTTAATGCCTGCAGAGATTAATAAAGGACGTACCGATCCCCCTTCCTGATTCAGCAAGGCGCTCATTAAATGAAGAGGTTCGATGAATTGGTTGTCGTGCCCAAGTGCAAGCGACTGGGCATCGGCAAGAGCAAGCTGGAATTTATTGGTAAGACGATCCAGACGCATAACTCCTCCCATAACAGGTCAAATTTGCTACTGGAGATTAAATGAGGTCATCCCTCAATTATTCAAGGTTAAAGACCTGAACTATGCGAAAAATAAGTTTGCCTTCTGAACCGTCTTGATTCGCCAGGTTATCTCAGCCAGATAAAACTCGCCATACGACCCGTCATCTTATCGCGGCGATAAGAGAAAAAATCCCCCTTTTCGCTTAGCGTACAACGATCACCGCCGAAGATCTGCGTCACGCCAACATTGGCTAAACGCTGACGAGCCAGCTGATAGATATTAGCAAAATATTTCTCGCCGACGGGGCGGAAAGCTTCTTCCGCTTGCCCATCCTTTACGATAAACGCATCCCGCACTTCCGGACCGACCTCAAAAGCCTCCGGACCGATCGCCGGGCCAAGCCAGGCCAGAATGTTTCCCGGCTTATCGGCAAAACATGCGACCGTAGCTTCCAGAACACCGTCGCATAATCCGCGCCAGCCAGCATGCGCAGCGGCAACTTCCGTCCCTGCGCGATTACAAAAAAGAACCGGCAGGCAGTCCGCCGTCATCACCGCACACACCGTACCCGGTATATGACAGTATGACGCATCCGCCCGTTTTGACTCATACGGCCCTCCGTCCAGCGTGAGCACCGCGGTACCATGAACCTGCTCCAGCCAGACCGGATACGACGGCAGCCCGCCTGCGGCAAACATCCGCCGACGGTTTTCTTCAACGTGCTGCAGATTGTCTCCGCAATGGGCGCCCAGATTGAGCGAATCGTACGGAGGCAGACTGACGCCGCCAGTACGTGTGGAGCTACAAGCAGCCACGCCTTCAGGCACAGGCCATTGCGGTACAATCAGTTTAGTCATAGCCAGTCAATATCGTCCTTGTGATCTTCATAATCTGCACGCATTGCCTCAATCAGCTCAACCATATCCTGAGGAATTGGCGCATGCCATTCCATCTCAATGCCGCTGATCGGGTGATACAGACGTAACATCGTCGCGTGCAGTGCCTGACGGTCAAACTTACGCAGTGCGGTGATAAACGCTTCCGATGCACCTTTCGGCGGACGCGGACGACCGCCATAGACCTGATCGCCCACCAGCGGATGGGTGATGTGAGCCATATGCACACGAATCTGGTGAGTACGGCCGGTTTCCAGGCGCAGACGCAGACGCGTGTGAATACGGAAATGCTCCATAATGCGGTAATGCGTTACCGCCGGTTTACCCATCGGGTGCACCGCCATATGCGTACGTTTGGTCGGGTGACGGCTGATAGGTTCTTCTACCGTACCGCCCGATGTCATGTGGCCAATGGCCACCGCTTCATACTCACGAGTGATTTCACGTAGTTGCAACGACTCCACCAGACGAGTTTGCGCCGGGATGGTTTTCGCTACCACCATCAGACCGGTCGTATCTTTATCCAGACGGTGAACAATACCCGCACGCGGTACGTCGGCAATCGCCGGATAATAGTGCAGCAGCGCATTCAGCACAGTACCGTCGGGGTTGCCCGCGCCAGGATGAACAACCAGATCGCGCGGTTTATTGATCACGAGGATGTCATCATCTTCGTAGACGATATTGAGCGGAATATCCTGCGGCTCGAAGCGCACGTCTTCTTCGATTTCAACATCGATGGAGACGCTCTCTCCCCCTAATACTTTTTCTTTCGGCTTGTCGCTGACAGCGCCGTTTACCAGCACTCGCTGGTCAAGGATCCATTCTTTTATGCGCGAACGCGAATAATCCGGGAACATTTCGGCCAAAGCCTGATCTAAGCGTTGACCGAGTTGATTTTCGGACACCGTTGCGGTGAGTTGTACTCGTTGTGCCATATACAGCTTCTTCGTTTAACGTTGGGTTTTACGGCTTTGCCGTTTAATATAGTGTGCTATTGTAGCTGGTCTTAATCGGGAGCAGGAACAGAGATTCTCCCGCATAAACATTTTGAGGAAGTCAAAACGTCATGACGCGCATGAAATACCTGGTGGCAGCGGCCACACTGAGCCTGGCTTTGGTGGGTTGCTCCGGCTCAAAGGAAGAGGTGCCTGATAATCCGCCGAATGAAATCTATGCGACCGCCCAGCAAAAGCTGCAGGACGGTAACTGGAAACAGGCAATAACGCAACTGGAAGCGTTGGATAACCGCTACCCGTTCGGTCCTTATTCCCAACAGGTACAGCTGGACCTGATTTATGCGTATTACAAAAATGCCGATCTGCCGCTGGCTCAGGCAGCCATCGACCGCTTCGTTCGTCTGAACCCTACGCATCCTAACATTGATTACGTCATTTATATGCGTGGTCTGACAAATATGGCGTTGGATGACAGTGCGCTGCAAGGATTCTTTGGGGTCGATCGCTCCGACCGCGACCCGCAGCACGCTCGCGATGCCTTTAACGACTTCTCCAAACTGGTACGCGGTTATCCCAACAGCCAGTATGCGACAGACGCCTACAAACGTATGGTGTTCCTGAAGGATCGCCTGGCGAAGTACGAGCTGTCAGTCGTTGATTACTACACTGACCGCGGTGCATGGGTTGCCGTCGTGAACCGTGTCGAGGGTATGCTGCGCAGCTACCCGGATACCCAGGCGACTCGCGATGCACTACCGAAAATGGAAAACGCCTACCGTCAGATGCAAATGAACGCTCAGGCGGACAAGGTGGCGAAAATTATCGCCGCTAACGGTAAAAACACCTGATCGTTTTTCAGATAAGCAAAACGGCAGCCGCGAGCTGCCGTTTTTTATGGTTCAGGCACCAGAGCTGAAGCGTTTTAGTGCCGGGCCATCCTATCAAATATGACTCCCTTTCCCCTGTCCGACAAGTAAAATCTCACTTGTTCCTGCCCTGCCTCACAAAATGAATTCGTTGACAAAAAGTGACATTAAAATGTGATCTTCATCACACATATTGACATTAGGAGAGGTATGCTGGGTTCACCAAGACGGGAAAGACAAGAGGTAAAATTTATGACAATGAACATTACCAGTAAACAAATGGAAATTACTCCGGCAATTCGCCAGCATGTCGCAGACCGTCTCGCTAAATTGGATAAATGGCAAACCCACTTAATTAACCCGCACATCATTCTCTCTAAGGAGCCGCAGGGTTTTGTCGCTGACGCAACTATCAATACGCCAAACGGGCACCTGGTTGCCAGCGGAAGAAGTGAAGATATGTATGTCGCTATCAACGAATTGATCAACAAGCTGGAACGGCAGCTGAATAAAGTGCAACACAAAGGGGAAGCCCGCCGTGCCGCAACATCGGTGAAAGAGGCAGGCTTTGTGGAAGAAGAAGAGTAATCCTTAACTTAATATTGTGTAACGCCACGCGCCTTCGGGCGCGTTTTTTATTGACAGGATGAAAACAGTACAGGTACTGTAATCTCAACTGAGCAAAGGAATTCATTATGAAACGGCTAGCGTTCTTCTTCGCATTCTTTTTTACCTTCCCCTGAACGGGAGGCGATTCGTCGTGTGATAAAGAATGCGAAGACGAACAACAAGGCCTCCCAAACGGGAGGCCTTTTTTATTGGTAAATCAATAACAAGAAAGGCAACACATATGACCGAGGAAAACCCGTTACTGGCTCTGCGCGACAAGATCAGCGCACTGGATGAAAAACTGCTCGCGCTGCTGGCAGAACGCCGCGGACTGGCTGTAGAAGTCGGTAAAGCAAAGCTGGCATCGCACCGTCCGGTTCGTGATATCGACCGCGAGCGCGATCTGCTGGAGCGCCTGATAACGCTGGGGAAAGGCCACCATCTGGATGCCCACTACATCACCCGTCTGTTTCAGCTGATCATTGAGGATTCCGTTCTTACCCAACAAACCCTGCTGCAACAACATCTGAATAAAATCAATCCGCATTCAGCGCGCGTGGCTTTCCTGGGACCAAAAGGGTCATATTCACATCTGGCCGCACGCCAGTACGCGGCGCGCCATTTCGAACAGTTCATTGAGAGCGGCTGCGCGAAATTTGCCGATATCTTTAACCAGGTGGAAACCGGCCAGGCCGATTACGCGGTCGTTCCTATCGAAAATACCAGCTCCGGTGGCATCAACGATGTCTACGATCTGCTGCAACATACCAGCCTGTCGATCGTTGGTGAACTCACGATCCCAATCGATCACTGCGTTCTGGTCTCAGCGTCAACTAATCCACAGCACATTCAGACCGTATATAGTCACCCGCAGCCGTTCCAGCAGTGCAGTCAGTACCTGAGCCGTTATCCACACTGGAAAATTGAATACACTGAAAGCACCTCTGCAGCGATGGAAAAAGTGGCTCAGGCGGACTCTCCGGGCGTAGCCGCACTGGGTAGCGAGGCCGGAGGCGCGCTGTACGGCCTGCAGGTTCTTGAACATTGCCTGGCAAATCAGACACAAAACATCACCCGTTTCCTGGTGCTGGCACGTAAAGCGGTGAATGTTTCCGATCAGGTACCGGCCAAAACTACGCTGCTCATGGCAACCGGCCAGCAGGCCGGTGCGCTGGTTGAAGCGCTGCTGGTGTTACGCAATCACAACCTGATCATGACCAAGCTGGAATCTCGTCCGATTCACGGCAATCCATGGGAAGAGATGTTTTATCTGGACATCCAGGCCAACCTGGACTCAATACCTATGCGTAAGGCATTAAAAGAGCTGGCCGAGATTACTCGTTCCATGAAGGTTCTGGGTTGCTACCCAGGCGAAAACGTCGTGCCGGTCGATCCTATCTAACGCTCTTTAAATACGGGTTTCTTCATCCCTGTCACCGTCATCGGCAGGGTGAAGATAGCGCCGGAAAGCGGATATTTCTGTACTTCGTCGGCAGACATATTTTCCCGCGTGGTTGTTATGTACAAGGTGCGCATATCCGCTCCACCAAAACAGACCATTGTCGGGCAGCGCACCGGTAATCGGTGCTCTTCCAGCTGTTCACCGGTCGGTGAAAAACGGGCGACACGCCAGCCATCGAACATTGCGCTCCAGTAGCAACCCTCTTCATCCACGGCCGCCCCGTCGGGGATGCCTTCTCCAGGCTGAAAACGACGAAAGACTTCTCGTTTGCCTGGCTCGCCCTGCTCATCCAGCGGAGTGCGGTAGATAACGGCATTTGGCGTATCCGAAGTGTACATCCAACGCCTGTCGGCGCTAAAGGCCAGACCGTTGGCGCCGTGGATATCGCACTGAATCACCCGAGGAGTCAGATCGTGGTTGATACGCATTAACAGCGCGCCGTTATAATCTCCCGGCCCCCAGAATGTACCGGCATAAAAACGCCCGTCACGATCCGTGCCGCCATCGTTAAAGCGTGCCAGCTGCGGGTTGCCCGGATTATCACAAACTTTGCGTCGCAACAGGCCATGGACGTCGGTAAGCCAGATAGCGCTGCGAAGCGCTACAATGAAGCCCCCTTTCTCGCGCAGGGCAAAGCAGCCCACTTCTTCGGGAAACTGCAGAACCTGATGTTCGCCGCTACGGATGTCGTAACGGTGAATTTCACATTCCAGAATATCGGCCCAGTAGAGCGCCTGCTCGGCTTCACTCCAGGTCGGACATTCCGGCAGATGCCCTGCGTAATCAAACAGCGGTTGTGGTTCAGCCATCGTTTTCATCCCTATAAAAAAAGCCAGCGGGTTTCCCCTCTGGCTTTGATTATATCTGGTTTTCCGCTACTGCCGGTTATCATTCGCCTGACGCAGCAGCGTCCGACTTTCGCTCTGAAAGCGCTGGGCATAATCGCCAAACCAGTGCTCCACTTTGCGGAAACTGTCGATAAACGCCTGTTTATCCCCCTGCTCCAGCAGGCCAATCGCTTCACCAAAGCGTTGGTAGTAGCGTTTTATCAGCGCCAGATTGTTTTCCGACGACATAATAATGTCCGCATACAGCTGCGGATCCTGCGCAAACAGGCGGCCAACCATCGCCAGCTCAAGACGGTAGATCGGTGATGACAACGCCAGCAGTTGCTCCAGGCGAACGTTTTCTTCTGCCAGATGCAGGCCGTAGGCAAAGGTCGCAAAGTGACGTAGCGCCTGAATAAAAGCCATATTCTGGTCGTGTTCAACGGCGCTGATACGGTGCAGACGGGCGCCCCAGACCTGAATCTGCTCAAGGAACCACTGATACGCCTCTGGCTGACGACCATCGCAGTAAACAACCACCTGCTTCGCCAGGCTGCCGCTGTCCGGGCCGAACATCGGGTGCAGACCCAATACCGGACCACGGTGCGCGGCAAGCATCGCCTGTAAAGGTTCTGCTTTTACCGACGCCAGGTCGACCAGGATGCAGTCCGCCGGTAATGGCGGCAACTGACCAATCGTATCGACCGTCACATGGATAGGCACGCTGACGATGACCATTCCGGCATCGGCAACAATGTCCGCTGCCCGCGCCCAGTCGTCTTTCTCCAGGATACGTACCTGGTAGCCTGAAAGCGTCAGCATTTTCTCAAACAGGCGCCCCATCTGCCCACCGCCGCCAACAATCACGACCGGGCGCAGATTCGGACACAGCGTTTTGAAGCCTTTATCATTCTCGCTGGAATATGACTCGCGCATGACGCGACGCAGCACGTCTTCGATAAGATCGGGCGGAACCCCCAGCGCCGACGCCTCTTCCCGTCGGGAAGCCAGCATCGCTGCTTCCCGTTCCGGCACGTAAATCGGCAACCCGTACTGGCTTTTGACCTCTCCGACTTCCGCTACCAGCTCCAGGCGGCGTGCCAGCAACCCCAGCAGCGCCTTATCGACTTCATCAATTTGATCGCGTAACGCGGTCAGTTCAGCAACCATACTATCCTCTTACCCCAGACGAGCCGCCAGATGACCGCGCAGATCTTGATCCAGTTCGCGGAGCAGTGCATCCGTCGTTTCCCAGCTGATGCAAGCATCGGTGACGGACACGCCGTATTTCATATCACAACGCGGCTGCTCAGAAGACTGATTACCTTCGTGGATATTACTTTCGATCATCAGACCAATGATGGAACGATTACCATCTTTAATCTGTGCGACGACAGATTCCGCAACCGCAGGCTGGCGGCGGTAGTCTTTATTAGAATTCCCATGACTACAATCTACCATCAGCGACGGTTTCAGTCCCGCCTGGGCCATCTCTTTTTCACACTTCTCGACATCTTCCGGACCGTAGTTAGGGGCTTTACCGCCGCGCAGAATGACGTGGCCGTTCGGATTGCCTTGGGTTTGCAGCAGGCAAACCTGGCCGGCCTGGTTAATTCCGACGAAGCGGTGCGGCATCGCCGCGGCGCGCATTGCGTTAATTGCCGTCGACAGGCTACCGTCAGTACCGTTTTTAAAGCCAACCGGCATTGACAGACCTGATGCCATTTCACGGTGAGTCTGGGATTCGGTCGTGCGCGCGCCGATAGCCGACCAGCTAAACAGATCGCCGAGGTACTGCGGGCTGTTCGGATCCAGCGCTTCCGTCGCCAGCGGTAATCCCATATTAACCAGCTCTACCAGCAAACGACGTGCAATCTTCAGGCCGCCTTCAACATCAAACGAGCCATCCATATGCGGATCGTTAATCAACCCTTTCCAGCCCACGGTAGTACGGGGTTTTTCAAAATAGACGCGCATGACCAGGTAGAGGCTATCGCTGACCTCTTCGGCAAGTGCTTTAAAACGATGAGCGTATTCAATTGCCGCTTCTGGATCGTGGATCGAACAAGGCCCACACACCACCAGCAGACGCGGATCGCGGCCGGCAATAATGTCAGATATCGTTTGACGGGACTGCGCAATTTGCGCTTCTTGTTCGAGGCTGAGCGGGAATTCAGCTTTCAGCTGATCCGGCGTGATCAGAACCTGTTCGTCGGTAATATGTACGTTATTCAGCGCGTCTTTTTGCATGATTGCGATCCTGTGTAGCTCGTTTGCGATAGTCAGTTCCTCAGCGAGGAGTAACCTAACGATATCACACGCAGTAAAGATTTCAATCCATAATCCGTAAATTTTAATTTACACAAGCAAATTAAATGGCCATTTATTTTGAGGTTAGTGTAAAGTTATCAGTACAACACAATATTTCTCCATGCTAAAACTCGCCGTTCCCTCGCCTTCGTTTACGAATAATCCTGGTCAGAATTATCTCAAAGCAAAGGTGGCGATTAATGACGCCCCCCACCAACAATGGTATCCTGCGCCCGGGCATCAGCGATCTGCAATTCATGCACCCCGACGAACCTGACGGATCCGTTAATGAAAGAGTTTTACCGTCTTTTTTTTATTTTTTTGTTATTTATTGTGGTCTATCCCGTTTTTGCCTCAGACGCGCCTAAAAATGTCCGAGCTATTGTTTCGGGTATCGTCACGTATACCCGCTGGCCAGCCTTATCCGGCCCGCCCAGGTTGTGTATTTTTTCTACCTCGCGTTATACCTACAGCCTGGCTCAGGAACAACCTGAGGCTTTACCGTACAAACCGGTCATTGTGCGTGATACAGAAGAAGCGCTGAATACGGTCTGTGATGGATTTTATTTTGGCAGCGAGTCGCCCTCTCAACAGGCAAAGCTCACGGCAGAATACCCATCACGTCCACTGTTACTCATTGCGGAACAAAATAGCGAGTGTGCAATCGGCAGTGCTTTTTGCCTGATCATAAATGACAAAAGGGTCAGATTCTCCGTGAATCTGGATGTCCTGACACACAGCGGTGTGCGGGTTAGTCCAGACGTACTGATGCTTGCCCGGAATAACGCACATGAATAAGGATTTCTCTCAGGCTCCGCGCCCCACCTTTAAACGAGCACTACGCCGTATCAGTGTGATAAGCGTGGTGATCTCTATGACCCTGGTCTGGCTATTGCTGAGTACCGCGTCAGTCTTTACGTTGAAACAGTATGCGCAGAAGAATCTGGCGCTGACGGCCGCCACGATGAGCCGCAGTCTTGAAGCCGCGCTGGTTTTCGATGACAGCACTGCGGCAGAAGAGACGCTGGCCACGCTCGGAAGGCAGGGGCAATTTTCAGAAGCGCTGGTGCTGGATAGTCAGCAAAATCACTTTGCCGTCTGGCGTAATACGGACCTGGTTCGGCAGGAGAAATTCAGCGGCATCATCAGCAAATGGCTGTTTCCTGAACCCACCACCCAACCCATCTGGCATCTGGGGAAGGTCGTTGGCGAACTTCGGCTGACGGCGCTGGACAGCCTGATAAGCCACTTCCTCTGCATATCCATAATCGTTTTAACCGGCAGTATTCTACTGGCCTCATTCATCGCCTTATTGCTGACGCATTCTTTGCACCATGGTATCGTCACGGCCCTACAAAGCATTACCGAGGTGGTCCATGACATCCGGGAAAACCGCCACTTCTCCCGTCGGGTCCCTGAAGAGCGTATCGAGGAGTTCCATCTGTTTGCCCAGGACTTTAATAGCCTGTTGGGAGAAATGGAGGATTGGCAGCAGCAGCTACAGGCTAAAAATGCCCAGTTGTTACGCACCTCGTTACATGATCCTCTCACCGGGCTGGCCAATCGCGCTGCGTTTCGCAACGTCATCAGTACATTAATGAAAGATGAGGCTGCCCGACGCAGTTCAGCGCTACTCTTTCTTGATGGCGACAATTTTAAACTGATTAATGATAACTGGGGTCATGCGACGGGAGACAAGGTCCTCATCGAAGTCGCCAGCCGGCTGATGAGTTTTGTCAGCAAACGTCATCAGGCCTGGCGTTTAGGCGGTGACGAATTCGCGATCTTGTTACGCGACGTTCACTCAGAGGCGGAAGTGAAGACGCTCTGCACATCGTTATCCAGCCAGTTTCTCGAGCCGTTTAATCTGCATAACGGCCATACTGCGACCCTGTCACTCAGCATCGGCTACGCGCTGGCCTGGGAACACGCGTCCGCGGAGAACCTGCAAGAGTTTGCCGATCAAAATATGTATCGGATGAAACATCTGCGTCTTCCGCAAGGACAAAAATAAAAAGGAACCACAATGCTCAGGAAATATTTTGCTCCCGCACTGATGGCCGCGGTTTTACTCACCGGCTGCCAGGCCCCGCAAGGGAAATTCTCTCCGGAACAGGTTGCCGCCATGAAGTCTTACGGCTTTACGGAAAGTGAAGGCGACTGGTCGCTGGGATTGTCCGACAGCATCCTGTTTGATAAAAACGACTACCATCTGCGCAGCGATAGCCAGGCACAAATACAGAAAATGGCCTCTCGTCTGGCTTCGACCGGGATTACGCACGCTCGGTTAGATGGGCATACCGATAACTACGGTGAGAACGGCTATAACGAAATTCTGTCGCTTAAACGCGCCGACATCGTCGCGGATGCCTGGGCGAAGGGAGCCAACATCCCGCGCGGCAATTTAACTACCCGCGGGTTAGGTAAAAAATATCCGATCGCCAGCAACGACACGGCAAAAGGACGTGCTGAAAACCGCCGCGTCACGGTAGTCATCAGCACGCCGTAAACACTTAGTCGACTGACTTCGCGAGCATGACGGCCATTGCCGCCCGCCAGCGCAGATAGTCAACCACCAGTCCTACCGCGAGGCTGGCGCCCATTAACGGTAACGCCAGTCCCAGCAGTACAGCTATCGCCAGCGTGAGCACGCGGGCGGGCCATCCGAGGTTGAACCAGGCCTGAATCAGGGTATTCGCCGGGTTAAACGCCGCATGTGCCGGACGGCGGATCCACCACAAGCGATATCCCACCACAATCATCACGCACAGCGCGATCCCAAACGCGATCAGCAGCAGCTGATTGGCAAGACCAAACAGGATCCCCATATGGAAATCCACGCCCCAGCGAGTCAGCTTCGCCATTAGCGGGAAACGGGCAAAGCGAGTGCGATCGACAACCTGCATACTCTCCCCATCCACCGCCACAGCGTCCACCTGCGTTGGCCAGCTTCGGTCAATTTCATTGACCGTCCACGCCCGCCCTGCCGCTGCCGGAGGCCGGATTTCCAGCTTGCTGGCATCGAGACCCGCCGCGCGCGCGATCGCTACCACCCGATCAAACTGTTCGCCTTTCAGCGTCGGCGCCGCGTCTGCCATATGCCCCATGTGATGTTCGGCATGCGGATCGTGCGGCATCGGCATTGCGCTATGCAACTGCGTATTCACCTGCGGCGTCAACCAGCCGAATGCCGCGCGCATTTTATCCACATTGCCGCCGGCCCACTGCGACCAGGTCAGCCCGGTGGCGGAGAAAAGCAACATACCTGCTAGTAGCACCCAGCCCAGAGAAACATGCAGACGACGGCTATTCTGCATACGGTTATTTATCCGCTTGCGAGGACGACTCGTCGCCCAGAGGGCGATACCACCCAGTGCCGCCACCCACATCCATGATGCTGCCAGCTCGCTATAAAGCCGGCCGCTATCTCCAAGCAGCAACGATTTATGGGCGTAATCGATCCACTGGCGTAGCGGTAAAATTCCGCTGGTTCCATAGACCGTCATGTCGCCCTTCACTTTCAACGTTACCGGGTCGATAAAGATTGCCCGAGCCTCAGACTCTCCCAACTGCGGATCGGCAAACATCACTCGCGTGGTCTCTCCGGCTTGAATGGCCGGGCGCACGGCCTGTAAACGAAGTTTCCCCTGAGTCGTCTCTTCCGCGACCGCCAGTTGGGCGCTCAGCGGCTGACGCTCGCCGTTCGAAGAACCATGAAGAGCATCCTGATAGAGCCAGTTCTCCAGCTGCGGAGTGGCCACGTACAGCGTCCCGGTGAGGGACGCCACGAAGATAAACGGTCCGACAAACAGACCAATATAAAAATGGAGACGTCGCAGCAGGTTCAGCCATGCCGCGCGCGAGGTGCAGGTAGTCATACTTTTCCTTTCTGAAAGCAAAAAGAGAACGTCGCGCTGTGCGCATCGTTATTTTTAGAAGGCAGAAAAAGCAGACCGATACGGCGGCGCGCGGGTTTCGGGGTAAAGCCAGGGGAAGTAATGTCGGCGCTTTAGCCTCTGGCGGGGAAAAAGAACACGCACGCGACGCAGGATGACGGTGAGAAGCAGCGCCAGCGCCAGGAGCAGCCCCGGAACGTGAGCCAGCAGCACGCAGTAGCCACAGGCCTCCGCGTGGTCGAGTGGCATGGTGTGTGTCGACTGCGGCGCAGGAGAAACTGCCGGGAGGGACATCGTCTGCTCATGCGGCATATCCGCCATCATCGCATGATGCATGCCGGGCATAGCGCTCATCGGATCTTTTTGTAGTGAGACAGAGATCAGCGGCGCAATCACAATCAGCAGGATCGAAAACAGCGCCAGCTCTGCGGCCCGCCGTGTAAATGCGGATTGTTGAGAAAATTTGCTGACCACCGCCCCTCCGAAATGAGGGTGATATTGTAAATGATTTATATCAAATGGTTAAATTGA
>NZ_JBCNNS010000103.1:0-15717 GCF_039594335.1 Raoultella sp. | reverse complement strand
TCAGCTCCGGAGCCACGACCAGCAGTTCACGAATGCGCTGCTCACGGGTTTCGCCCTGATGTCCTTGCGGCAGCGCGTTGGTAAAGTGTGGGTTAATCTGCAGCGGGAACAGCCCCAGCGCGTCAAAACCCTGCGGATCGACAATCGGCATATCGTTGGTGGTGCGGATGGTCGGGCAGGCGAGGTTTGCGCCCGCGCTCCAGCCGATGTACAGCGCGCCACGCTTCACCACGTCCACCACGGGTACCAGAAGCCCGCGCTCGCGGCACTCCTTCAGCAGCTGAAAAGTATTGCCGCCGCCCACTATCACCACTTCTGCGGCGGCAATGGTTGCCACGGGGTCGGCGATACGGTGAATACCGGTAACGGAAACGCCGAGCGGGGCGAGCACCGCGGCGGCTTTGGCCGTGTAGTCATCCCACGTTTGCGTCACTCCGGCAAAGGGGATAAACACCGCGGAACGGCGTCCGTTTAGCTGTCCGGCAATCAGCGGCAGCGCATGTTCCAGCCAGGCTTTGCCAGGCAGCGACGAGTTACTCAATAACAGCAGTTCCATCTTTTCTCCATTTAGCCAGGTTACAGAGTCGCAGGCGATCCTACCACCGGTTGCCCACAAGCTCGCTGATATGGTTCATGATGTCGCAAGGTGGCGGCGCGACATCGGAGCTCTTACCGCGGTGGTGAGTGAGAAAAGGGGGAGCGGTTAAGGGGAGGCAAGAAGAGGATGAGAAGGAGTCAGAAACCGGGGAAAGAGCGCCCTCCCTGGCGCTCAGGCTTACCCCGCCCACGCGAATGCCGCTGCCTCGTTGACCAGATCGGCATCCGGACGTACGCCGGTATAAAGCACGAATTGTTCCACCGCCTGCAGTGCAATCACCTCGGCGCCGCTGATGATCTGCTTATCCAGCTTCTGCGCCAGACGAATCAGCGGTGTTTCCGGCGGCAGGGCCACCACGTCAAACACCACCTGAGCCTGCCCAACCATCGACTGGCTGAACGCCAGAGTGTCGCTATGCGTACCGCCGGCCATGCCGAGCGGCGTGACATTGACCAGAATATCGACCCTGATCCCTTCAGGCTGCGGTTGCCACTGAAAACCGTACTGTTTCGCCAGCGCCAGGCCGCTATCGCGATTGCGGGCGGCGATAACCACATCGCGGAAGCCGGCGTCGCGAAAGGCGGCGATAACCGCTTTCCCCATGCCGCCGCTGCCCTGAATCATCACGCTGGCACGGGTATCCAGCTGGTGGCTGTCGATCAGGCTCTTCACCGCGATATAGTCGGTGTTGAGCCCGGTCAATCTGCCGTTGTCGTTCACGATGGTATTGACGGAATCAATCACCCTGGCCGAAGGGGCGATGGCGTCAAGGAAAGGCATACAGCTCTCTTTAAACGGCATCGAGACCGCGCAACCGCGAATCCCCAGCGCCCGTACTCCTCCCACCGCCGCGGCGATATCCTGCGTGGTAAAGGCTTTATAGATAAAATTTAGCCCCAGCTTCCCATACAGATAGTTGTGAAAACGGGTGCCGAAGTTGCCTGGACGGCCAGCCAGCGACATGCAGAGCTGTGTTTCACGATTAATCATGCGTAATGTCCTGTGCGTGGGACAGCAGGTACTGTTCCGCTTCAGCAGACCAGATCCCATGATGACGCTCCATAATTGCTGCCAGCTCAGGGTCAGCAATGGCGCCAAGAGGGGTCAAGGGAAGCGATTTTTCGGTATACACCAGCTTTTTACCGCCGCCGACGGCCGGCAAATCGAGGGTGGTTTCGCCAGCCGCATTCAGCCCGAGAATATGGGTCACGATTTTCGCCGCCTGGACTTTTTTCTCCTGCATCAGCGCGACGGCGGCACGCATATCGTCAGTATTGCCGCCGGAAGTACCGACGTAATGCGTAAAGGCATAATGCACATCGTAAAAGTTTATCGGCGCGCTGAACTGCTTATCCTGCGGACCGGCAAAGAAGTTCAGGCAGCCGTCCGCGGCCAGTAGCGAAGACGCCATGGTAATCAACTGCTCATTCGGCACGAACACAAAAATATCATCAAAGCCGTGACCGCCGGTCAGCGCCATCAGTGTCTCGCGTCCGGCATCGTGTCCGTCGAGGTAATGGATCAGCGTTTGCGGCTCTGACGGATAGTGCTGGCGGGCGTAGCTCAGCTTCGGCTTATTGGTGTCGGTCACGACCAGCAGGGAAGGGTTCACCGGCCCATGCAGCGCATAGTCGATCGCCAGCAGCCCCATTGGACCGGTACCGCCGAGGATCAGCGTGCGGCCCTCAGGCCGAATGCCCATCACATGGTTATAGCTCCCTTCCTGCAGATGATAGTTGGCGTTGAATGCGCCAATCACGCAGGAGAGCGGTTCGACCAGCGAGCCTTCAAACCAGGTATCGCCCTCCCAGGTGAGCAGACAATCTTGCGTCATGACTTCATCCGGGATCACCACGTGAGTGGCTTCGCCACCAATCCACGGGAAGGAGTAGCCGGGGCAATCGGGACGATCCGGCAGTTGCAGGTTGGCCTGAATGACGTAGCGCTGGCCGGCCTGGAATTTATGCTGCCACTTTTTGCCGACCGCGAGGATTTCGCCGCAGAATTCATGGCCGATGATAATCGGATTCACCGCCACGTCGTCCGGCACCTTTTTATGGTTTTCCCCCTGGTTGGCCTCTTTCCAGGAAGAGAGGCACAGGCTGTCGGTGACCACGCGGGCCAGGATCTCGTCATCCTGCATTTCCGGGAGTTCAAAGGTTTCCAGACGCAGGTCGCGTTTACCGTAAAGGCGTAGAGCTGTTGTTTTCATGTTTACCACCTCATCCCCTTCTACTGCGGGGTTAGCTTATTGAAGTGGCCCCGGTGCGACCGGGGCCGAATAATCAGGACAAGAAGCCCAGCGCATTACCGATAATTCCCAGACCGAACAGGGCAAAGATCAGCCATACCGGGTTAACTTTTTTATTGAGCAGGCGCACCATCAGCAGCGTCAGGCCCAGCGCCAGCAAGCCGGGGCAGAGCTGATCGAGGATGTTTTGCACGGTCATGGTGACGGTGGTGCCGTTGGCGCCCGGCGTTTGTGACACCACCAACGGCACGTGGATGGTGGTCCATTTGGTAACCAGCACGCCCATCACGAACAGGCCCAAAATGGAGGCCCCTTCGGTCAGTTTTTGCAGCAGGTTGCCGCCCATGTCGCTGACGATATTGACCCCCTTACGGAAGCCGAGCTGCAGGCCGTACCATTTCATTGCCAGACGTACTGCATTGAAAATAAAGAAAAAGAGAAGTGGCCCAAGAAGGTTCCCCGAGAGCGCCAGCGATGCGCCGAGCGCCGCGGTAATCGGACGTAATGTGCCCCATACCAGCGGATCGCCGACCCCGGCCAACGGCCCCATCAAGCCAACTTTGATACCGTTAATCGCCCCATCGTCGATGGTCGCGCCGTTGGCCCGTGCTTCTTCCATCGCCGCCGTTACGCCCAGCACCGGGCCGCAGACAGCGGGGGTGGTGTTGAAGAACACCAGATGGCGTTTTAGCGCCGCCACCTGATCCTCTTTTAGCGGGTAGAGACGCTTGATCGCCGGGATCATGTCGTAGCAAAAGCCGAGACCATGAATGCGTTCGAAGTTGAAGGAGGCCTGCTGCAGGTTGGAGCGCAGAAAGATGTTAACCAGGTCGCCTTGGGTGAGTTTTTTCGGTTCCATAACGGGCTCCATCAGTCGTCAAGTTGGTCAAGGGCGGCGGAAGAGGCGGAGGCCTTCGGGGCCTCAGCCTTACGCCATTGCGGGTTCAGCTGGATATAAATCAGCGCGATAATGACGCCCACGCCGCCGAAGGCCAGCAGGCTGAAATCGAGATAGCCTCCCGCCAGAAAACCGAGGAAAAAGAACGGCATCAGGTATTTGACGCCCATCATGCGCAGCACCATGGCGTAGCCCACCACCACAATAAAACCACCGGCGATTTGCAGGCCGCGGGTGACAAATTCCGGAATGGCGTTCAGCATGTTGCTGACCATGTCGGCGCTGACAAACAGCGAGACCACCAGTGCCGGAATCGCGACGCGGAGCGCCTGTACGCCCAGCGCCGAGATATGCAGCATGTCAATAGTGCGAAAACGCGCGTCCTCCGCCGCCTTGTCCGCTGCGTGTTGAAAGACCACCGTGATGGTGCGGGCGAAAACGGTGAGCACCTGGCCTGCTGCGGCCACCGGCAGCGCGATGGCGATCCCTGTGGCAATGCTTTGATGGCCGACGATAACCAGAATCGCGGAGATAATGCTGGCCAGCGCCGAATCCGGCGATTGCGCGGCGCCGACGTTCATCCAGCCGAGTGCGATCAGTTCCAGCGTGCCGCCGAGCATAATCCCGGTTTTTAAATCACCGAGAATTAAGCCGATGACCGTGCAGGCAATTAACGGGCGGTGCGTCTGAAATTCATCCAGCACGCTGCCCATTCCGGCAATGCAGGAAAAAAGAAATATGGCGATTATTTGTAGGGTACTGATTTCCATAATATGTCACCTTGAGGGTATGCAAATCCCTGCCTGTTACGGCATTAACACGGTATTACTCTGACGGTCACGGTATGGCTTTTATATTTTTAAACTTGTCACCAAAGATTGTGCTAAGTCTATTTCCAGGGTGTGCCATGCAGAATAACGATGTGCAAAATACAGGCGCTGTTTTATTCTGTGGCAGTGTGCTCGGCTATTTTGTCAAGGATATTAATGGACGGATCTGATGCTACCACACGCAAATCCAGTTTTACGCCCAGTTTATCCAGTTGACGAAATGCCTGAATATCCTCGTCGTCTAAAGAGACTGCCTTGGTTAATTGTTTTTTACCCGGTCGCCAGGCCATGCCGCCAATATTTAAGGTGGCAATATTGACCCCCTGTTTGACCATCGTTAAAACATCCTGAGGGTTGGTAAATAAATAAAAAACGGTCTCGTTCTGATATTGCGGGTTGTGATAAACGGCGACCGCTTTTTCGAGGTTAACGACATTGACCTTCATGCCCGGAGGCGCGGCCTGGCGGAGTAAGGTCCGACGTACCTCATCGTCATAGACCTCGTCGTTGCAGATAATAATGCGCCGGGCGTTGGCGACTTTTGACCACACGGTGGTCACCTGACCATGGATCAGGCGGTCATCAATACGGGCAAGCGTAATGTTCATCAAAAATCCTCCTCAATGGTTTCCGGCTGTCGCCAGACCACACAGCACTGGCTGGCAATGGTCGTCAGATGTGCACACAGGGCGTCTGCGGTCAGGGTCTGCTGGTTATCCACCAGTTCCAGCGCCAGCGGTAAAGAGAGGCCGCTGATGACCCGCAGCCGCGGGTTTTTCATCGCCAGCCCGGCAGCGGCATTCCACGGGCTGCCGCACTGTAAATCGACGGCGATCAGCCACTCACTGTCGTTGTGAGTGCTTACTAACTCATCCAGCCTGGTGGCGATGTCGCTGGCGTTTTCGCCGGGCATAAATGCCACGGCGCTGGCCTGCACGTCACCATAGACCATGCGCACCGAATCCAGCATGGTGCAAGCCAGTTGACCGTGGGCGCAGAAAATAACATTCACCATATCGACTCCTTATCCGCGGGTTTTGCCGCCGGCGATGTTAGTGGTTACTCCGGTTATGTAGCTTGCCCGTTCTGACAGCAGGTAGCAGACATAGTCGGCCACTTCGCTCAGACGACCGGAGCGACCAATCGGAATCGCATTTTTGCTATAGCCCTCGCGCAGCTGCTCGACGGTGATATTGCGCGTCCAGGCCAGCGCTTCTTCGTATTCCGGCGTACGCAACCCGGTTTTTTCGAGGATGCCTGGCGCAACGCCCACGACGCGGATACCGTGTTTCCCCAGCTCTTTGGACCATGAACGGGTGAAGCTATTCAGTGCAGCCTTGGTGGCGGCATAGCAGCTCTGACCTTCAGAGCCTTCCAGCCCGCTTTCCGACGAGACGTTAACAATGACCCCTTCGCGCTGTTTCACCATCTGCCGGGCCACCGCTTGCGACATCAAGAAGACCCCTTTTTGGTTGATGTTCACCATCTTTTCAAAGGCGGCTTCATTGAGTTCGTAGCGTCCTGCCGGGGCCTTCTCATCGACGAGGAGACGCGGAAAATTCACCCCGGCATTATTCACCAGACCATCGATACGGCCGTATTGTTGAATAATCTGCTCGACGGTGTGATTTACCTCGTTGGCGCTGGAAATATCCGTAGGCCAGAACCTGTAATGGTCATTTTGGTGATGCTTGTCACCACCGTGAATATCGGTCATCTGGACATTGGCACCGAGAGTTAATAACTCGTCAACAATTGCCAGACCAATTCCTGAGGCGCCACCGGTAACAATAATGATTTTATCTTGCAGATTTAGCCATGTTTGCATAATCGTCATCTCATTTTCAGGTAAAGGGATCCCACGCAGCGTCAGCTGCGTCAAAAGGAAACGTTTTTTATTTCAGTAATAGCTCTGCGGTTTCTCTATTCGTCACCAGACAGTTAATATAACTTCCGCGCAATGCGCCAAGAATGCCGCTGTACTTTTCTTCGCCGATGGCAATACCTACGGAATAACGCACCTGTTTTAATCTGGCAATATCGATGGAGAGCGTTTTTTCATTCATATTGGTTTCAACGGCGATACCGTTGATATCATAAAAGCGTGAACAAATATCGCCGGCGACGTGTCGCGCGTTAAGATCATCGCTCTCTTCGCTACCATAAAACGCATGCCAGTTGGCGCCATCGCGAATCGCCGGGGAACCGATACCCACCAGCGCCACATCGAGATTCTCCCAGTAGGATGAAATCGTTTTAAAATGTTGGGACTGCATAATACCGTTGCGAATTAAGGTGTTTTCCAGCAGCGCCGGGAAGTCCGCAAGATGCGATTCGGCTTTCAGCCTGGCAGCGGCGCCGTAGGTCAGCGTATTCACATGATACCGGCTCTCCAGCTTGCCCGAGGGGCCGCCGATAATCGGTACGCAAATCACCTGCCGCGACTGATTGGCCTGCGGGAGCGTTTCGACCAGCGCACGGACCGCTCGTCCCCAGGAAAAGCCGATAATATCGCCAGGCTCAAGCAGGCGGTCAATCAACTGAGCACCATGCTGCCCGATAGTGCTCAACTGGTCCTCTTCCTGTGATGACTCGCAGGAGGCGACCACCGCCTCTTTGAGAGCGAACTTTTGCTTCAGCTGCTGTTCCAGCCACAGATTTTCGTTGTAGTCGTAGTTGATGGCGATGGTGACAATACCCTGCTCACGACCGCGTTTTAGCAGGCGGCTGATCGTGGTGCGGTAAATACCCAGCTCACGGGCAATCTGCGCCTGGGTCATCTCCTGCTCATAATAGAGCTGGGCAACTTTAACGATTAAGCGGATATCATCGCTATTTTCGATCGCCATCTTTGGGCTCCTGCACATTTGTGCAAACGGTGTTCTTGCTCTCTTGATCTGATATAACCCCAACTATCGCCAGCGACAAAGCAATTTTCCGCTATATCATCACCATAAGATGGCGGTTTGTTTTGCACATTTGATTGCTGACCTGCCTGGAGATGGCACGTTTGTGCGTGATGAGCTAATGGTTTGATTCTGCTTATTTTCGCCGGGCAGAATTGCACGGCACGGGGTGGAACACTTTTGTGTAGAAAGGTGTGACGGATCACATTTAGCGGCGAGTCGTGGAGACGCGATTATTTTTGATTGTCCGCGGCCTGAGGTATATTTCGCTTTTACAGGAGAATTTATGCTGCCCGACTCATCAACCCGACTCAATAAATACATCAGTGAAAGCGGAATTTGCTCGCGTCGCGAAGCCGATCGCTACATTGAACAAGGCAATGTTTTTATCAATGGCAAGCGTGCGACCATTGGCGATCAGGTTAATCCTGGCGATGTCGTGAAGGTCAACGGTCAATTGATCGAGCCGCGCGAGGCCGAAGATCTGGTCTTCATCGCCCTGAATAAACCGGTCGGTATTGTCAGCACAACGGAAGACAGCGAGCGCGATAACATTGTGGACTTTGTTAACCACAGCAAGCGCGTCTTCCCGATTGGTCGACTGGACAAAGACTCTCAGGGGCTGATCTTTCTGACCAACCACGGCGATCTGGTGAATAAGATCCTGCGTGCCGGCAACGATCACGAGAAAGAGTATCTGGTGACGGTGGACAAGCCGGTGACCGACGAGTTTATCCGCGGTATGGGCGCTGGCGTCCCGATTCTTGGCACGGTGACGAAGAAGTGTAAAGTCAGGAAGGAAGCGCCGTTCGTGTTCCGTATTACCCTGGTTCAGGGCCTGAACCGGCAGATTCGCCGGATGTGCGAGCACTTTGGCTATGAGGTCACGAAGCTGGAACGGACGCGGATCATGAACGTCGGGCTGTCGGGACTGCCGCTTGGTGAGTGGCGCGACCTGACGGACGATGAGCTGGTGGCGCTGTTTAAGCTGATTGAGAATTCGTCCTCTGAGGCCAAACCGAAGGCGAAAGCCAAAGCGAAAACCGCCGGGATCAAACGTCCGGTGGTGAAAGTTGCAAAGCGCAATGAGAAAAACGAGAAAGGGGGCCCGGCGTCTAACGGAAAACGTTTTACTCAGCCGGGGCGGAAAAAGAAAGGGCGTTAACGCCTGCCGCGCGTCGGTGTGCTCGCCGACCACGAAAATGAGGCTTCGCTATCGGGTTTGTAGGCCTGCTTTTTCTTTAACTGGCGGGCTTTTTTTGCTTCGGCTTCACGCAGCGTCATCAGCTTGTCGACGTACTCTTTCTTGACGGCGTTGGTCTCGGCATTGGTCAGAGGTCGACCGTGCGCAATTCGCGCCCGGTCAAGCAGCGTTTTGAGTTCGCGTTGTTCGCGTTCTGTCATCTCTTTTTGCGTAATGCGGGGAAGTGCCATAGGGGTGCCCTCAGTCTGCCGGATAACCCAGTGTACGGTAATCGCGGGCTGACGGACAGCGCGTTAGCTCCGTTGTGGAGGGGGCAAACGGGGAAAATACCCGGGCCCGTTGGCCCGGGTGATGGAATATTAGCGTTTGTTCACGTTTTTCGCCGTAGGTTTCCCGGACCAGTAGCCCGCCAGCAGCGAACCTGACAGGTTGTGCCAGACTGAAAACAGCGCGCCGGGCAGAGCTGCAAGTGGGCCGAAGTAGATTTTCCCTAGCGCGGCAGCCAGACCGGAATTTTGCATCCCCACTTCAATCGCCAGCGTCCGACAGGTTGACTCGTCAAAGCCAAACAGCCGCCCGCCCCAGTAGCCGCCGAGCAGACCGATGACGTTATGCAGGATCACCGCGACAATCACCACCAGGCCTACCGAGGCGATATGCGAGGCGGAACCGGCGACAACGGCGCTGATGATCGCCAGGATACAGATCATTGAGAAGGCAGGCAGAAAAGGCTCAACCGCTTTCACCACTTTGGGCAGCGAATGGTGAATCACCAGCCCCAGCGCAATCGGGATCACCACGATCTGCAGGATGCTGAGCAGCATTCCCATAACATCGACCTGAATGTGCGCATCCACATACAGCCGCGTCAGCAGCGGCGTAGCAACGACGCCGACCAGCGTAGAAACCGATGAGATGGTGACAGACAGCGCCACATCGCCTTTCGCGAGATAGATCATCACGTTCGATGCCGTCCCACTGGCGACGCTCCCGACCAACACCATTCCGGCGGAAAGCTCGGGCGGCATATGGAACAGCAGCGCCAGAGCCCAGGCGGCGAGGGGCATCACCAGATAGTGAAGAAAAATGCCTGCGGCAACCGGAGCCGGGCGTGACAGCACGCGCTTAAAGTCGTCCAGTTTCAGATGCACCCCCATTCCGAACATGATGAGCATCAGCAGCGTGGTCACCCATGGCCCGACGGGCGTAAAGGTCGACGGGGTGTAATAAGCCAGAACAGAGAGCAGCAGCGCCCATAACGGGAACAGCCTCGTCAGAATAGCGAGCATGTTGTTTTCCTTGCGATTGACGCCTCATCTTTCGGGCAACACGTGCGCAGGCGGTGTCTGTTTCCCCGGGCACGTTGCCGCTGTGCATCAAGGATCGTCGCACCGGCCAGTCGCCTGAACGATGGAGGGGTGTTGTGTTGATATAGTTATAAAAAAGCCGGGTTCGAGCCCGGCTATAGGTAATATTTATCGCGTGAAGAAATATTATTCAAACAAATTATGATGCAATTTCTGCACGACTTTTTCGGCATCCGCGCCTGGCACCAGGAAGCAGAGGTTATGGCTGGAGGCGCCGTAGCAAATCATACGAATATTGAACGGCTCCAGGACGCCGAAAACTTCTTTGCCCACGCCACAGGCGCGCGACAATTCGTTACCGATTAATGCCACCAGCGCCAGATCCTGCTCCACTTCTACGCGGCACAGGGAAGAGAGCTCGGTCAGCAGCGCCTGGGTCAGCAGAGTATCGGTGGCGGAGGTCGAACCGGTAGTATCCATGGTCAACGCAACGCTGACTTCGGACGTGGTGATCAGATCCACGGAAATATTGTGGCGCGCGAGGATGCCGAATACTTCCGCCAGGAAGCCGCGAGAGTGCAGCATATTCAGGCTATGCAGCGTCAGCAGTGTCTGGCGACGGCGCAGGGCCAGCGCCCGGAACAGCGGCGGATTTTCCGTTTTATTACACACCAGCGTCCCGCCGGCGGTGGGCTCTTTGCTGGAGCCTACGAAGACCGGGATATCGCTACGTACGGCGGGCAACAGGGTGGCCGGATGAAGCACTTTAGCACCAAAGGTGGCCATTTCTGCCGCTTCGGCAAAGGCGATGACATCGATGCGTTTTGCTGCCGGCGCGACGCGCGGGTCGGTAGTGTAGATACCTGGGACATCGGTCCAGATATCGACACGGCTGGCGTTCAGCGCTTCGCCCAGCAGTGCGGCGGTATAGTCGCTGCCGCCGCGGCCCAGGGTGGTGGTACGGCCTTTGGCTTCGCTGCCGATAAAGCCCTGAGTGACCACCAGACCTTCAGCCAGACGCGGAATCAGCTGCAACTGAGTCAGCTCGGCGAGTGCGGCAATGTCCGGCTCGGCGCGGCCGAAGCGATCGTTGGTACGCATAATTTTACGCACATCGAACCACTGTGACGCGATACCGCGCTCGCGGAGAATTTCGACAAACAGCAGGGTGGACATCAGTTCGCCATGGCTGACCAGCTCATCAGTTAGCGCGGCGGAACTTGCCAGCGCAGCGGCTTCTGCCAGGGTGGTGATATTCTCCAGCAGGCGCTCGATCTCTTCGCGAATCACGTTGGGATAGCGCAGACGCTCCAGGATATTGAATTGAATCTGGCGCAGTGATTCGAGCTTTTCAAAACGCTCCGCGGGTTCCAGCCCTTCAGCCAAAGCAACCAGAAGATTGGTCACACCCGCAGAGGCCGATAACACCACGACGCGCGTGTTCTCATCAAGTCGCGCAACATCCACGCTGCGATTCATGGCATCGAAATCGGCAACGCTGGTGCCGCCGAATTTGGCTACAACTAAATCTGTCATAACAACCTCGTGTCAGGGGGGCCTGACTTATTAAAACGATTCCTGAGTGGGGCCGGGCACCGACTTACAGCAGTAAAATGTCTTAATAAGCCAGGCCAAATTATTCAGCCATGGCACAAGGGAAGAGCGAAAAACAGGGTGGGCGCAGAGCAATAAACAGCTACGATGTCACCCAGAAGTGCTCCACCTTGTAGACCCGCTCCCCAACGCCTTGCGTCAGTTCCTGGGTATGAAACGCCCGACTGCGAACGTTTCTGGTGACAACCCAGGGGATTCAGCCCCTGTGGCCGGTGATGAGCGTACCAGACGCTTTATCACCTCGGCGTTGCTCCCCCTCACGTATTTTCGCCGGACTGGTTCCTCCAATACGGTTACCTGGGCAACGCACCTCTTCTGGCAATTACCGACGTCTTTCACTTTGCCTGGGGACGCTGGTGCTGATCCCCCGCAATACCTTTTTCGCTGTAGCGTGAAATGCGCGAGCAATACAAACCGGCATATATGCAGGCAGTGCAGTTATATAAAGGTTTCACAGCAGGTATGTCAACGCCGCGGTTATGCGGATTTTTCATGCGAGGGGTATTAACAGAAAAAAGCCTTATGATGACTATACTGGTAGAGGCTTTTTGTCCCGATCTGACCCTATTCCTGACGCGTGTCATAGGCATAACATAAAAATCATCACAATTTTTTGCCGCCGGCGCTACAATCGACCGCAGTCACAATTCTCAAATCAGAAGAGTATTGCTAATGAAAAACATCAACCCAACGCAGACCTCTGCCTGGCAGGCATTACAGAAACACTTTGATGAAATGAAAGATGTCACTATCGGCGAGCTTTTCGCGCAAGACAGCGACCGTTTTTCTAAGTTTTCCGCAACGTTCGACAATCTGATGCTGGTGGATTTTTCAAAAAACCGCATTACCGAAGAGACGCTGACCAAACTGCAGGATCTGGCGAAAGAGACCGATCTGGCAGGGGCGATCAAGTCCATGTTCTCCGGTGAGAAGATCAACCGCACTGAAGATCGCGCTGTTCTGCACGTTGCCCTGCGCAACCGTAGCAATACTCCGATTATTGTTGATGGCAAAGATGTGATGCCGGAAGTGAATGCTGTTCTTGAAAAGATGAAGCATTTCTCTGAAGCGATCATCTCCGGCAGCTGGAAAGGCTACACCGGCAAAGCGATTACCGACGTGGTGAATATCGGTATCGGTGGCTCTGACCTTGGCCCGTTTATGGTGACCGAAGCGCTGCGCCCTTACAAAAATCACCTCAATATGCATTTCGTTTCTAACGTCGATGGTACGCATATCGCCGAAGTGCTGAAAAAAGTGAACCCGGAAACCACGCTGTTCCTCGTGGCCTCTAAAACCTTCACTACCCAGGAGACCATGACCAACGCCCACAGCGCGCGCGACTGGTTCCTGAAAACCGCCGGCGACGAAAAACACGTGGCGAAACACTTCGCTGCACTTTCCACCAATGGCAAAGCGGTGGGCGAGTTCGGCATCGATACTGCTAACATGTTCGAGTTCTGGGACTGGGTCGGCGGTCGCTACTCGCTGTGGTCAGCGATTGGTCTGTCGATCATCCTGTCCGTGGGTTTCGACAACTTTGTTGAGTTGCTCTCCGGCGCGCATGCGATGGACAAACACTTCTCCACCACCGCGGCAGAGAAAAACCTGCCGGTGCTGCTGGCGCTGATCGGTATCTGGTACAACAACTTCTTCGGTGCTGAAACCGAAGCCATTCTGCCGTACGACCAGTACATGCACCGCTTTGCCGCCTACTTCCAGCAGGGCAACATGGAATCTAACGGTAAATACGTTGACCGTAACGGCCACGCCGTAGATTACCAGACCGGCCCGATCATCTGGGGTGAACCGGGGACTAACGGTCAGCACGCGTTCTACCAGTTGATCCATCAGGGCACCAAAATGGTACCGTGCGATTTTATCGCGCCGTCCATCACCCACAACGCGCTTTCCGATCATCACCAGAAGCTGCTGTCTAACTTCTTCGCCCAGACCGAAGCGCTGGCGTTCGGTAAATCCCGTGAAGTGGTTGAGCAGGAATATCGTGACCAGGGTAAAGATCCGGCGACGCTGGATCACGTGGTGCCGTTCAAAGTGTTCGAAGGTAACCGCCCGACCAACTCCATCCTGCTGCGCGAAATCACCCCGTTCAGCCTGGGCGCGCTGATTGCGCTGTATGAACATAAGATCTTCACTCAGGGCGCGATCCTCAACATCTTCACCTTCGACCAGTGGGGCGTTGAGTTAGGCAAACAGCTGGCAAACCGCATTCTGCCAGAGCTGAAAGATGGCGAAGAAATCAGCAGCCATGACAGCTCGACGAACGGCCTGATTAACCGTTACAAAGCCTGGCGCGCATAAGTCTCTGGTGCCTGAATACCGGTCAGGACGATGGGGATTCAGGCTATGTACTTTTCTGCACTCGACCAGCGGCATTCTGTTTACACGGGCTTACGGACGGTGTTGTCGGCTGTGCAAAGTCCCCAGCCGCCGCTGGCACAAATCCGGGCATAACAGGCAAGCCGATTTCAATGCCGACCTTCAGGGTCGGCATTTTTGCTTATAGCCGCCGCAGCAGTTTCGCCGGGTTTCCTGCCCACACGCCTTTTTCCGTTATCGATTTAGTGACCACGCTTCCTGCGCCAATGACCACGCCATCGCAGATGCTGACCGCCAGAATGGCCGCGCCGCTGCCGATAGAGACATCGTTCCCGATGGTAATTCGCCCCCAGTTTTCCCGGTTAGCATCGGGACGCCCCTCGCGAAACATGTCGTTGGCAAACATCACGCCGTGGCCGATAAAGCAACGTTCGCCGATCGTGACATATTCGCAGATAAAGGTATGAGACTGGATTTTACTGTCGGCGCCGATGCGCGTATGACCCTGAATTTCGACGAATGGCCCGACGAAGACGTTATCGCCAAGTGTGCAGTCATAGAGGTTGGCAGGTTGATAAATCACCACATTTTCGCCGCTGGTGACGTTGCGGATGCCGGTTTCACGAACAGTGTGCATAGTGCCTCTCAGATCGGTTTGGCCAGAATATGTAGTGTGCTCATCTGGGTAGCGGAGCGGAATACGCTGTCTTTTACATATTGCATTCCTGAGCGCTCATAAAAACGCCTGGCGCCAGGATTGTTGGCGAGGACTTCTAACCACAGCCAGTCATCGCCCGCCGCCTTTGCCCGCGCCGCAACGGCATTAAAAATCCGCTCACCGTAGCCATGTCCTGTTTCCGCAGGCAGTAAATAGAGCTTATGTAGCAACGTGCCGTGCGGGCCATCGGTCGTCATCGGCTGGTGGCAGCTGTATTTTGCGAAGCCGACAGGATGCTGGTCTTCGACAATCAGCCAGCAGCAGCGTTCATCGGCGAGGCTGCGCTGAAGGGCGGGCAGGGAGTACTCCTGCTGGAGAAAGTGCGCCAGCTCGCTGGCACTATGCCAGAGGTGAGCGAAGTGGTGGCGATAGCTGGCGTTCCCCATTTCACTCAGCAGCGGAGCGTCTTCCCGTTGCGCCGTACGTATTGTCAGCATTGCTGTTTCCTTTTTAACCCACCGGTCTGGCAAGTGATTGTTACATTTAGTGCAATAGACGCAAAAAGTTAACGAATAATATCGATCTGGATCACGTTTTTGCGTTATACAGATCGGCAGGAATAATGAATATAAGAGGTGTGCCTATGCCGTCGGTCTATCGTCCGTTGGTCAATTTTGTGGCGACCGCCATGCAGGCGGTTTTGAATCTGGCGCTGCTGTGCCTTGGGCTCATTTTGGTGGTTTTCCTGGGAAAAGAGACATTCCATCTGGCGCATGTCCTGTTTACTCCGGAACCGGTCAGTAAGTACAAGCTGGTCGAAGGGCTGGTGGTCTATTTTCTCTATTTTGAATTTATCGCGCTGATTGTGAAGTACTTTGAGTCGGGCTTTCACTTTCCGCTGCGCTATTTTGTCTATATCGGCATTACCGCGATTGTGCGCCTGATTATTGTCGATCACGAATCGCCCATGGCGGTGCTTATCTATTCGGCAGCGATCCTGATTCTGGTGATTACGCTGTGGCTGTGTAACTCCAACCGGCTGAAACGCGAATAAAAAAAGCGGCCTTCAGAGGCCGCTGACCAACAGTCACAAAACTTAATTTATGTAGGG
>NZ_JBCNNS010000102.1:0-15768 GCF_039594335.1 Raoultella sp. | reverse complement strand
GCGGCTTCGTGAGCGGCTTCACCTTTACCTTGTAGCAAGCGCGTCAGAATGTCACGGTTTTCTTCCGGCGTGCCGCCAGCCAACTGCTCCTGATGGTAAGGCGTGAGACCAAAGTCATTGGCCGTCAGCTGATAGCTTTTGATTTCCCCGTTATTCAGCTCGGCGACTACCGTCGGCGCATGCAGCGACACTTCATCCATGCCGCCGCTGTGAACCACCGCAGCACGCTGGTAGCCCAGCACGCGCAGGGTTTCGGCAATCGGCAGCACCAGTTCCGGGCTGTAGACGCCAATCAGCGCCAGCGGCGGATGCGCCGGATTAATCAGCGGCCCGAGCACGTTGAACAGCGTGCGGGTTTTTAGCTGCTGGCGAACCGGCATCGCATGGCGGAAACCGGTGTGATACTTCGGCGCAAACAGGAAGCAGACACCCAGTTCATCCAGCGCGGCACGGGACTTATCGGCATTCATATCCAGGTTGATACCGAATGCTGCCAGCAGATCGGAAGATCCCGACTTGCTCGAGACGCTGCGGTTGCCGTGCTTGGCGACTTTCAGGCCGCAGGCCGCAGCCACGAAGGCGCTGGCGGTGGAAATGTTGATGCTGTTGCTGCCGTCGCCGCCGGTACCAACGATATCGGCGAACAGGTAGTCCGGACGTGGGAACGGCGCAGCGTTTTCCAGCAGGGCGGTCGCGGCACCGGCAATCTCTTGCGGTTGTTCGCCCCGGACCTTCATGCTTACCAGTGCGGCAGCCAACTGCTCGGGTTTCACCTCGCCGCGCACCACCGCCGAGAATAACTGGTGACTTTCCTGCTGGCTCAGGGTTTCCGCCTGATACAGTTTTTCGAGGATCGGCTGAATAACGTTAGTCTGCTCGAGTTTCTGCAGCGCCCATGCCAGGGTCTGCTCCAGCAGACGAGCGCCCTGGGTGGTGAGAATCGACTCCGGATGGAACTGGAAGCCGCAGACGCGGTCAGCATCATGACGCACCGCCATGACCATCCCGTTAAAGTTGGCGTTAATGGTCAGCCCGGCCGGAATATTGCTGCCAACCAGCGAGTGATAACGCGCTACCGGCAGTGGGTTGCTCAGCCCGGCAAACATTGCCTGACCGTCATGTTCGATGCTGGAAGCTTTGCCGTGCAGGATTTCGCCCGCCTGGCCAACGTAGCCGCCGTAGGCTTCAACAATGGCCTGATGACCGAGGCAGATACCGATGATGGGCAGTTTGCCACGCAGTCGGGTCAGCAGCTCCGGCATACAGCCCGCTTCGCTGGGGGTGCCCGGCCCCGGGGAAAGCATCAGTACCGGATTCTTCATCGTACCAATACGCTCAATTAAGGTTTGTGCCGGAACCGAGTTACGGTAAATCACCACGTTATGGCCGTTCGCGCGCAGCTGATCTGCCAGGTTATAGGTAAAAGAGTCGATATTATCGAGCAGCAGAATGTCGGCCATCAGAAAGTCTCCTTAGCGTGGTGGGCCTGAGCGATTGCGCGCAGCACCGCGCGAGCTTTATTGCGGGTTTCATCCGCTTCGGACTGAGGCACTGAATCCAGAACAATACCGGCGCCAGCCTGGACGGTGGCGATGCCGTCCTGCACGTAGGCAGAACGAATCACGATGCAGGTATCAAGGTCGCCGTGGGCGGTAAAGTAACCCACCGCGCCGCCGTAACTGCCGCGGCGTTTGCCTTCGGCGGCGGCGATAAGCTGCATGGCGCGTACTTTTGGCGCGCCGCTCAGGGTGCCCATGTTCATACAGGCGCGATAGGCGTGCAGGACGTCGAGGTCGCTACGTAGTTCGCCAACGACCCGGGATACCAGATGCATCACAAAGGAGTAGCGGTCTACTTTGGTCAGGTCGGCGACGTAGCGGCTGCCCGGCGTACAGATTCGCGCGAGGTCGTTACGCGCCAGGTCAACCAGCATCAGATGCTCGGAAAGCTCTTTATGGTCGGTGCGCATTTCCAGCTCGATACGGCTGTCGAGATCGCGATCCAGCGATCCGTCGGCACGGCGGCCGCGTGGACGGGTACCGGCAATCGGGTAGATTTCAATCTGACGGCTGACGGCGTCATATTTCAGCGAGCTTTCTGGCGATGCGCCAAACAGAGAGAAGTCGTTATCCTGCATAAAGAACATGTACGGGCTTGGGTTGCTCTTTTTCAGAACGTCGTAAGCCGCCAGCGCCGACGGGCAGGGCAGAGAGAAGCGACGGGACGGTACCACCTGAAAGATTTCACCTGCGCGAATCGCGCGTTGCATTTTGCGTACCACCGCGCCGTACTCTTCATCGCTCTGATCGCAGTCGCAGGTCATAGATTCAACTTTGGTCACCGGCAGCGGCGCTGGTGGCTCGTTAAGTTGCTGGCGAAGCTGGGCAATCCGCTGTAACAGACGCTGTTTTTCATTTTCCAGTGGGGTGAACAGGCTCGACTGAATGCGGGTATTTTTGGTTTGATGGTTGATGACCAGCAGAGTTTCGGCCAGATAGAAGCAGTAGTCCGGGCAGGCGGTGTCGCTTTCCAGCGCCGGCAGATTTTCAAAACCGGCCACCAGGTCATAGGCAAACAGGCCGCCGAAGAACATCGCTTCGCGCTCGTCCGACGGGACGGTCACCAGCTCCTGCAGCAGACGGAAGGCGTCGAAGACGGATAAAGAGCACAGGCGAGCATCTTCATCCAGCAGCGCGCTGACGGGCGGGAAGGTCAGGATCCGGCTGTTGGGTTGACGCTGATTGCCGATGCCCGAAGGCAGGGTGTTATCCAGTAAATCCAGCAACGCCGCGCCGTTAGCGGACAGCGCCTGTAAAGTGACGGTGTCACCTAGCGCGGTAATGCGCAGCGCGCTGTCCACCAGCAGCAGGCTCTTTAAATCATCTTTGCTGTCGATATCCGCGGACTCCAGCAGCAGCGTGGCCGGGCGAGCGCCGCAAAGCTGGTGGAACAACGCCGTGGGATTCTCGCGGTATATGGCGTCGCTGGTGAGAAGCTCAAGTGCCGGTTTTGATGTTTGCATTATTGTTGTCGCCTTTCGGTATAATAATTTGTCCAATAAAAAGCCCGCTCATTGGCGGGCCGGGTATCTGTATGCTGAGTGCAAAACGCGATCACGCCGCCCGATATCAGGAGGTGCGCCACCAGCCGTGCAGAGTGATAAATTGCGTTTTCATCGTGATACCCCTTCATGTGAACTTGCGTACTAGTTAACTAGTCCAGGGAAATAAAGTCAACCCCTGTTTGCAGATTTTCTCCGTGAGTCGTTATGATAATGCGCTAATTTAAGTCCAAGTCCAGCAGGAGTCTCTTTGAGTGACACCCATTATGCAGTGATTTACGATCTGCACAGCCATACTACCGCCTCTGACGGGCGGCTGACTCCGCAAGAACTGGTTCATCGCGCTCACCAGATGCGCGTCGGGACGCTGGCGATTACCGACCATGATACCGTGGCGGCGATTCCCGCAGCGCGTGCCGAAATCGCCCGCGCCGGTTTACCGCTGACGCTGGTGACCGGGGTGGAAATTTCAACATTGTGGGAAAACCACGAGATTCACATTGTCGGGTTGAATATTGATATTGCGCACCCGGCCCTGACCGCTCTTCTGGAAGAGCAGAAGGCGCGTCGCCAGTTGCGCGCGCAGATGATTGCCGAGCGGCTGGAGAAAGCGCGGATACCTGGTGCCCTGGAGGGGGCCATGAAGCTTGCCGATGGCGGGGCGGTCACCCGCGGACATTTCGCGCGCTTCCTGGTGGAAGCCGGACATGCCAGCAATATCGCCGACGTTTTTAAAAAATACCTCGCCCGTGGGAAAACCGGATACGTTCCGCCACAGTGGTGTACAATAAAACAAGCGATTGATGTCATTCATCATTCTGGCGGCAAAGCGGTTATCGCCCATCCTGGGCGTTACGATCTCTCCGCCAAGTGGCTGAAACGGCTGTTGGCCCACTTCAGCGAGCAGGGTGGCGATGCGATGGAACTGGCGCAATGTCAGCAGGCGCCCCATGAACGTACGCAGCTTGCCGCATATGCCGCGCAGTTTGGTCTTCTCGGTTCGCAAGGCTCTGATTTTCATCAACCTTGTCCGTGGATCGAACTGGGCCGCAAACTTTGGCTACCCGCTGGTGTGGAAGGGATCTGGCAGAGCTGGGAAACGGCCGCAGAACAAAATTGAGAGGGAAGTATGAGCCAGTTTTTTTATATCCATCCGGACAACCCACAGGTACGGTTGATTAACCAGGCGGTGGAGATTGTGCGTAAGGGGGGGGTGATCGTTTATCCCACGGATTCCGGTTACGCGCTGGGATGTAAGATTGAAGATAAAGGCGCGATGGAGCGTATTTGCCGCATTCGTCAGCTGCCTGATGGCCACAATTTCACGCTGATGTGCCGTGATTTGTCTGAGTTGTCCACCTACGCGTTTGTCGATAACGTGGCGTTTCGCCTGATAAAAAATAACACCCCAGGCAACTACACGTTTATCCTCAAGGGAACCAAAGAGGTACCGCGTCGCCTGCTGCAGGAGAAACGTAAGACCATCGGGATGCGTGTGCCGTCGAACCCGATAGCCCAGGCGCTGCTGGAGACGCTCGGTGAACCGATGCTGTCGACCTCGCTGATGCTGCCCGGTAGCGAATTCACCGAATCTGACCCGGAAGAAATTAAAGACCGGCTGGAGAAGCTGGTGGATTTGATTATCCACGGCGGCTATCTTGGCCAGCAGCCGACCACCGTCATCGATCTGACCGAAGATGTGCCCGTGGTGCTGCGTGAAGGCGTCGGTGACGTCAAACCGTTCCAGTAAACCTCTTCTCACCGGGTGGCGCTTCCGCGACTGCCCGGCCTTAGCACACCGCCCAATGTTTATTTTGAGATAATATTGATGTGGTGGTGGATTATTTCCATAAATACTATTACTCCACTTGCAATATCTGCTGAAAACAACGCGCTAATAGAATCCCAATAGCATGCATAAGCTGAAAATATATCCCTCCGGTTATTTTAAGAGGGCGCGGCCACTGCTTAATATTGCTACCGGGAAGCCTGATTATGGCAAGTCGTATTAAACTCTATTACTGAACAGGTCGAAGATGACCGGGTGAATCAGATGATGACATCAACCCCGGCGATGATCTATCAGCCTGTGGTAGCTGATTTAGAATGCCATTCTGTGTCGTTGACTAACTAAGGTGGCATTGCTGTCTCAACAGCGACAAAATCTTGCTGGTTGCCGGTATTACCGATGCGCACAATATCTTCAACGGCCTGGCGGCCAGGGAACAGATGTCACGAACAGGTGATGGAAAAGTGCACCTCACCTCGACGCAATTGGCGATCCTGATTGAGGAGATCGGCTGGCTGTAGCCTGAGGGATTACTGATGCCCCTAACCATGCTGCAGGTCTCTTTATCCAGGTTGAACAGGTAAAAAACTGGGCCAACTTAATAATAAAAAATGATATTTCGAAACCAGGATGTAAAAAAATTTAAACCCCCTTGTTAAAAAAAACCACTGTTTTTGTGAGGTTGTTCACTGTTCCTGTTCGGCTTTTCCTTAACATTAACTACACATGTTCAGTCAGTGCTTTGATTCTCATCAACCGCAGTTTTGTGATGCTAAGCGACTGATACTTCACCTGGAATTTTAACGCTGTAATGAACATTATAACAATCACATTGATTAATAGAGGATAAATAATGTCGACATATTATTTTCTACCTGCACGAAATATCTTTGGTGAAGGTAGTGTTCAGGAAGCTGGTACTTTAGCAAAAACGTTAAATGTCAAAAAAATCCTTATTGTCACAGATGCATTCCTGGCAAAAAACGGCATGGCGGATAAGGTGTCGAAAATCTATCAAGAAGCCGGTATCGATGTATATATATTTGGTGGTGCAGAGCCAAATCCCACAGATAAAAACGTAGCTGCAGGCATCGAATGCTATCGTGAACACGGCTGTAACGGGATTGTTTCACTCGGTGGTGGTTCCTCTCATGACTGTGCAAAAGGTATCGGGCTGGTCGCGGCAAATGGCGGAAATATTAGTGATTATGAAGGGGTAGATAAATCCAGCAACGCCATGATTCCGTTGATGGCTATTAATACCACCGCCGGTACTGCCTCCGAAATTACCCGTTTCTGTATTATTACGGATACAAGCCGTAAGGTGAAAATGGCGATCGTGGACTGGCGGGTAACACCTCAAATCTCAATTAACGACCCGGTATTGATGGTTGGAATGCCGCCTTCTCTGACCGCCGCAACCGGCATGGATGCTCTCACTCATGCCATCGAAGCCTATGTGTCAACAATGGCTAATCCGCTGACGGATGCTGCCGCATTACAAGCTATTAAGATGATTACTCAGTATCTGCCCAAAGCGGTAGCGAATGGTGAGTATATGAAGGCAAGAGACAACATGGCCTATGCTCAGTATCTCGCCGGGATTGCGTTTAACAACGCCTCGCTAGGCTATGTACATGCTATGGCGCACCAGTTGGGCGGGTTCTATAACCTTCCTCATGGCGTATGTAACGCTATTCTCCTGCCTTATGTTGAATCTTTTAACCTTATTGGCAATCTTAATCGTTTCCGCGATATTGCCGAAGCCATGGGTGAAAAAGTCGCAGGACTGTCGACCGATGAAGCGGCTGTGAAAGCTATTGCCGCCATCCGTCGTCTGAGCAAACAGGTCGGCATTCCTGCCGACCTGAAAAGTCTGGGGGTAAAAACTGAAGACTTTGCCATTATGGCGGAAAATGCCAAAAAAGATGTTTGCCAGTTAACTAATCCAAGAAAAGCGACAAAAGAGCAGGTCATTGAGCTTTATCGACAAGCTTATGAAGGTGAAGGCTCGCTATAGACCCGTGTCCTTGTAGCACACGTTGAGGACTTATTACCGCTGACAGGTAATAAGTCCTCAGGCCGATCATTGTTGATTAACAGTTCCCGCTATAAACAATGTTTATATTGTCTTTATAACTCCTTCTTTTTGGAGTGGATATGATCGCGGCGGTGATTTTTCAAACAACAACCACCTGCGCGCATCTATTAGACTTAAGCGAAACATGCTTCGTATACAGCTTTGCTGCGTCGTGCCATTGCATGGCTTTCTTGTTGTCACGCTCGCGGGGTGCTTGGAGTGTCATGGCCTCGTCGATTGGGTTTAATCTCAAAGGGGACGCCATCGGTGGAGGATTTCTCAAGGAGACCTTTTGTTTCAGTGAAGTACGTTTTCAAGAGAGAACACCCGATTTGGACGTGTTTCTCAACGTGCTGGCGACTGAGCAGGAACATCATCATCAACGCATTCTGGCAATGATAACTGCTTGTCAGGTGCGAGTGGGGACGGTGACTTCCAGGGCTTCGCGTATGTCTTGTTTTGTTACCGGGGCGCTCGATTTATCACCGACCCCGTAAAGTCACACATCCTGGAAATGCGGGTTTCGTTGCCGATGCTTCTGCGCCAGTGTTGACCCTTTGCTTTGACATACATCGTCTCACCTTCGAAAGCCCGAGTGCGGTTGAGCGGTTCTTTAGCTTCGGGTGAAACGGTGCGTTTTGCTTTAACGCTAAAGTCAGACCCAGATTTCTGCTTTACTTCTTCCAACTGAGTGTGCAGAGCGGTGGCAACTGGATTTGCAAGCGGTAGATCGGTCCTGGATAGCGCGATTATCGGGATGTGCAGGCTGGTAAGCATTGCGTTAGTTGTATGCTCGTTGCTTTCGGCATCCGGACAAAATGCGGATCGGGTTCATGACGACTTCGGCTTGTTTATGGCGGTCAGTCCCAGGATGCAGACGCATAAAACTAGTTGAATCATTTAGTCTAAAATTCGTGTAGTATGTCCGCCCACGAATCATCGTGTGCGACACGTTGTTTGCCATGCAATCTGCCATGGAATAGTTACAGATCAGCGAGTTAAGTTCATTGGTTAGCTAACTCGTTGTTTCGAAAAGTATATCAGACGCCTGGGAAGGCGACACCTTAAGGAAGCTCAATGAGCGAGAAATTACAGAAAGTGCTGGCCCGCGCTGGCCACGGCTCCCGCCGTGAAATTGAATCTAAAATCGAAGCTGGCCGCGTCAGCGTCGATGGTAAGGTCGCCACCCTCGGCGATCGTGTAGAAGTGGTTCCGGGTTTAAAAATTCGTATCGATGGTCATCTGATTTCGGTGAAAGAATCCGCTGAGCAGATTTGCCGCGTGCTGGCGTATTACAAGCCGGAAGGCGAACTCTGTACGCGCAACGATCCTGAAGGTCGTCCGACGGTGTTTGATCGTTTGCCGAAACTGCGCGGTGCGCGCTGGATTGCGGTGGGGCGTCTGGACGTCAACACTTGTGGTCTGCTGTTGTTCACCACCGATGGTGAACTGGCAAACCGCCTGATGCACCCGAGCCGCGAAGTGGAACGTGAGTACGCCGTGCGTGTGTTCGGTCAGGTTGATGAAGATAAGCTGCGTCAGCTGTCTCGCGGCGTGCAGCTGGAAGATGGCCCGGCGGCATTTAAAACAATTAAGTTTGCCGGTGGTGAAGGGATTAACCAGTGGTACAACGTCACGCTGACCGAAGGGCGCAATCGTGAAGTGCGCCGTCTGTGGGAAGCGGTTGGCGTACAGGTCAGCCGTCTGATTCGCGTGCGCTACGGCGATATTCCGTTGCCGAAAGGCCTGCCTCGCGGCGGCTATACCGAGCTGGATCTGGCGCAAACCAACTACCTGCGTGAACTGGTTGAACTGCCTGCGGAAACCACCTCGAAAGTTGCGGTAGAGAAAGATCGCCGCCGTATGAAGGCGAATCAGATTCGTCGCGCCGTGAAACGCCATTCCCAGGTGGGAAACAGCAATAACCGCCGTTCGGGCGGCAGCCGCAGCAACGGCTAATCTGCTTAAATCCGGCGGGTTTCCGCCGGATTTCTCTGTCGTACCTTCCTTGTATGTGACTCCTTTCACACTTCTGCATAAAGACAAAAAACAGGAAACACCCGGACAAATAACGCAAAGTGCCGTTTCTGCTATCGCCATATACTGTCGACAGTGATTACAAAAACAGGTCGCCAAAAATGGATACAACAGAAAAGTTATCGGCAAGCTATGTGGTTATCGGCGTCAAAGAGAAAATAGGTTACGGCTTTGGTGACTTTGCTTCCAATTTATCTTTCGGTTTTACCTCTCTGTTCTTACTGTTTTTTTATACCAATATTTATGGCATCAGCGCGGTGCAGGCCAGCCTGATATTTGTTATAGCCCGGGTCATTGATGCGGTCTTTAATATTCTGATCGGTTTTGCTATTGATAAAATGCACAGTCGATATGGCAAGTTGCGTCCTTGGTTATTATATGGATCGATACCGTTAGGTTTTTTAACAGTGTTGTGTTTTGTTCCCTTTGGCGGTGAGGCGAAATTTTACTTTGCGCTGATCGCTTATACGCTCTATTGCCTGGCGTATACCTCGGTCAATACTCCCTATTCGGCACTAACGAATCGTCTGACGCAACATGAAGCCTCGCGTTCATCGCTATCGGTATATCGGTTTGTGCTGGCGATTGTTGGTTATCTCATCGTTTCAACCACCGCCGATATGCTGATCTCGCCGTTTACGGATAAGCAAGCAGGGTATGCCTTTGCGGTCTCTTGCTTTGCACTGCTGGCCACGTTTTTGTTCCTTGCCTGTTTCGGCATGACCCGTGAACGTGTGGGGGAAGAGGAAGAGACTCCGGCACCATCGCTGCGGGAAATGCTGCAGGCGGTGATGGGCAATGCGCCGCTGCTTAATTTATCGCTGTTTACGGTGTTTTTCTATATTGCTTATACCGTGTGGATGGCGATTGCGATCTATTTTATTAAGTACATTATCGGCAGTGAAGGTTATACGGCCACATTTTTCCTGATTCAGTCTGGTGCCTATATTGTTGGAACCATTATTTCGGAAAAAGCAATAGCGCTGATGGGCAAAAAGAAAATGGCGCTGGTGGCGCTGTTGATTGGTATTATTGGGGTGCTGATGCAGTATTTTGTTGCCGGGCATAACCTGTGGCTAATTATGACCGGGGTATGTCTCTACAGTATTACACTGGGAATGGGGTTTGTGGCCATGTGGTCAATGATTGCGGATACTGTGGAATATGCCGAATGGCATCATGGAGTGCGCACCGAAGGCGCAATTTATGGCTTCTTCAACTTTATTACCAAAATTGCGATGGCTATCGGCGGTGGCTGCGCGGGATGGCTGCTGGACTATTATCAATATGATGCTGGTAATATTAGCACCAACGCAATTAACGGAATTAATATTCTGATGACATTATTCCCCGGTGCGATGTTTGCCATCAGCGCAATATTTGTCGCGTGTTACTCGCTGGATGAAAAAACGTATCGCGAAATTGTTCAGAAAATTAGCCTGCGTAAACAGAATGCGCTGTAACCTCAGGGAGTCAGAGATGAATACTGAATTGAATACCGTTATCACGGTGATGACCGCAGAAGAGAAAGTTGCGCTGTTGACCGGGAGCGGGCTGTGGCGGACGGCATCCCTGCCACAGCACGGCATTGATGATATCGTGATGACCGACGGCACCTATGGCGTGCGCTACAGCAGCGCACAGATCGACGGCGACGAAAAATGGAGTATGGACGACTTTATCTCGGTGATCACACAGACTGCCGACCGGGTTAACGGAGAAGATCCCGCGGCAAAAGGTGGCAGCGAAGCGTTGTTCAGCCCTTCGTTGCCAGCGACCTGTTTTCCTAACGGATCCAGCCTGGCTTGCTGCTGGGACGTAGATCTGGTGTATCGGATGGGGCAGGCGCTGGGGCGCGAATGCCAGCAGATGGGGGTCGGGATTCTGCTGGGACCGGGGATCAATATTCGCCGTACGCCGCTGGCCGGACGAGGCTACGAATACTATGCCGAGGACCCGGTAGTCAGTGGAGATATTGCCGCGGCGTTAATCAACGGTCTGCAGCAGGAAGGCGTTGGCGCCAGTCTCAAACACTTTGCGGCGAATAACTCCGAATACCGGCGCACCGAGATGGATTCGCTCATCGACGAACGGGCGTTACGTGAAATCTATCTTGCCGGTTTTCAGCGGGCTATTGCCAAATCCCGGCCGTGGACGGTGATGTCCTCCTATAACCGGCTAAATGGCATGCAGACATCGCAGGATCCTTTTTTACTCACTCAGGTATTACGCAATGAGTGGGGCTAGGACGGGCTGGTGATGTCCGACTGGTATGGCATTAAAGACCGCCCAGCATCGTTGCTGGCGGGGAACGATCTGGCCATGCCGGAAACTCGCCGCGACAAGCAAACGCTGCTGGCGGCAATTCACGCGGGTGAAGTGCCGATGGCAGTGGTCGATCGCGCTTGTCTGCGAATGCTGACGCTGCTGGATAAGGTTCAGCGTCATCGTTGTCCGCAGACGCAGGCCGATTTCCCGGCACATCACGCGCTGGCGCAGCAGCTGGCGGCAGAATCTATCGTACTGTTGAAGAATGACGATAACCTGCTGCCGCTGCGGGCGGAATGCAGCCGGCGGATTGCCGTTCTAGGCAAAGCGGCGCAGGAACCTGTGATTCAGGGATCGGGCTGCGCCACGACGGTTCCTTGGCTGCTGGATCGCCCGCTCGATGAAATTTTTGACCTCGCCGGGGATGATTTCGACGTCTCCTGGGCTATTGGCGCTCCGGACGACCTGCATAGCGACCCGCAGGCGCTGGCAGAAGCGCGAACGGTGGCTCAGGCGGCGGATGTGGTAATCATCTTTGTCAGTACCGCCGTTGGCGAAGACGGTGAAAACGGCGATCGCCAGGATCTGAATATTCTGGCAGTACATGAGCAGTTGATTCGGGAGGTGGCAACGGTTCAACCAAATATCGTGGTGGTGCTGGCAAACAGCGATGCGGTGGTGATGCCCTGGCTTTCTGAGTGCAAAGCACTGCTGGAAACCTTCTTCGCCGGACAGGGGATGGGGCGGGCGGTGGCCGAGATTCTGTTTGGTAAACGTAATCCCTGCGGCAAACTCACGGTCACTATACCCAATAGCCTTGAAGAGACGCCCGCCTGGCTGCATTATCCCGGAGAAAACCAGTGTCATCACTACGGAGAAGGGCTGTTTGTCGGCTATCGCTATTATGATAAACGCCGTATCACGCCGCAGTTTCCATTTGGGTTCGGCCTGAGTTACACCCGCTTTGCCTATCGCAATATCCGGCTTTCGGCATCACGCATCGGAGCCGATGAGACGCTCACCGTCTCTTTCGATCTGAGCAACTGCGGCGAGTGCGAAGGCAAAGAGATCGTGCAACTGTATGTCAGCGCGCCGGTCGGGGAGTTGATTCGCGAAGAGCAGGCGTTGAAAGGGTTCTGCAAGGTGTCGCTCGCTGCCGGAGAAACTCGCCGCATCACGCTGCAACTGCCTGTTGCTGAGCTTGCCTGCTATCATCCTGGACTGGCGGATTGGGTGGTGACACCGGGGCGTTGGCAGATTCGGCTGGGGAGCTCCTCTCGCGATCTGGCGCTGAGTGCGGAAGTTGAGGTGGATTGTCCGCCGCGCTATGTCCCACTACGCGATGATAACTCGTTACAGCAGTTAATTCAGCAGCCGGAGGCGTTCACGCGGGTGGTGGCGCTGATTGCCCGTAAGAGCCAGCGGCCACCGGCGCATATCCGCGAACGGCTGATCCAACTGGCACCGGATCTGTTCTGCGGGATGCTGATCGCGTTGACCGAGTTTTTAGCGCTTGATATTGACCGTGATGAGCTGAATGCCGCGCTTAAAGGGACGGAATAATCGTCCCGCGACAGGAGATGATGCGTGTTTCCATTTTCCGTGACACATCCACGTCCGGCGACAGAGACCGGGCGGCATACGGCGAACAGCGGCTATGAGCTGATCGCCTTTGATGCTGAAAAGCTCAATGTCTTTGCGGCCGAGGTGCGTTACTGTGAACCTCACTGGCATCCGGCGCCAGAGCTTATCACCATTCTGAGTGGGCGGTTTTCTATCGTCATCGGCCAGCAGAGCGTGGAGATGGGGGCGGGAGACATGCTCTACATCAATGCCGAGACGGTGCACTCGCTGTGTGCGGAAGCGGCGGGGAGTTCGCTGTTGACCGTTCAGTTTTCCCCCGGCCTGTTCGATGAACTGCATTCGGCGCCGGTTCTGAACTGGTGTACGCGAGGGCGCTGTCCGAGCGCGGCAGACCGACAGGTACAACAGCGCCTTCGCGACCTGCTCGCGCAGCTGATTGATAATCGCGCTCCGTTTCAGCGTATTGCGATGACTTATCTGCTGCTCGACGCGCTGGTACAGGCCGGAGAACCGGCCGCCCAGGGGGAGAGTTCACTGCGTGAAGAGGCGATGATCAAGAAAGGGATCGATTTTATTAATCAGCACTTCGACCAGCCTCTGACCCTGAGCGAGGTGGCGAATCATAGCGGTATGAGTTATTCGTGGTTTTCACGGCTGTTCAAAAAGGTCAGTCGGCATAATTTCAAAGAATACCTCACCCTGGTCCGACTGAATAAAGCCAGAACGCTGCTGCGCGATACCCGTACGCCCATTACTGAAATCAGCCACAGCTGCGGCTTTCAGGAACATAAGTATCTGATTGCCGCCTTCAATAAATACTGTGGTCTGACGCCGACGGAATACCGTAAGCGCTTTGTTTCGCGGCAAAACATGCGCGAAAGCGCGCTGGCGTTGGGGGAGGATTGCCTGTGTTTGCCGCTGAATCAAGCGCTGCTAGATCGGCTGACGCTTAGTAATCAATCCCCATCTGGGCTTTGATACCGGCATCGAATGCGTGTTTAACCGGCCGCAGTTCGCTGACAGTATCGGCCAGCTCAATGATCTCGCGGTGGCAGCCGCGCCCGGTGATAATCACCGTTTGCTGTACCGGGCGGTTGCGCAGCGCGGTGAGGACCGCTTCGAGCGGCAAATAGTCGTACGCCACCATGTAAGTCAACTCATCCAGCAGAACCATATCCAGAGATTCGTCGGCCAGCATCCGCTGCGCGTGTTCCCAGACGGCAAGGCAGGCCGCCGTATCGCTTTCACGATCCTGGGTATTCCAGGTAAATCCGGTGGCCATAACCTGAAACTCTACGCCGTGCGGCTCCAGCAGGTTACGCTCGCCGTTGGGCCAGGTGCCTTTGATAAACTGGATGACGCCCGCTTTTTTTCCATGTCCGATAGCGCGGGTGACGGTACCAAAACCGGCCGTCGTTTTGCCTTTTCCGTTACCGGTGAAGACGATGATAATGCCGCGTTCTTCCTGCGCTGTCGCCACGCGGGCATCCACTTTATCTTTTATCCGCTGCTGGCGTTCACGGTAGCGTTCATCACTCATTGTGCAATTCCTGGTTTACGCCCTGGCTGGGCATCGAAGGTCATTCCCGTCTTGCGACGGCTGTCATCGCCCATCAGCCATAGATAAACTGGCATAATATCGGCGGGGGTTTTGAGCTTTTGCGGATCTTCCGTCGGGAAAGCACTGGCGCGCATTTTGGTACGCGTCCCGCCTGGATTGATACAGTTAACCCGCAGGTGGCGGCTCTGGTACTCTTCGGCCAACACCTGCATCATCCCTTCAGTGGCAAACTTGGAGGCCGCATAGGCGCCCCAGTTGGCGCGTCCCTGGCGGCCGACGCTGGAAGAGGTGAAGACCAGCGAGCCTGACTCAGACTTGAGTAATAAAGGAAGTAGCGCCTGGGTCAGCATAAAGGTGCCGTTGACGTTGACCTGTATCACCTGTTGCCAGACTTCCGGATTTTGCCGATCCATCGGGCAGACATCGCCCAGCAAACCCGCGTTGTGCAGGACGCCATCGAGGCGCGGGTAGTGGACGCCGATCTGCTGTGCCAGCTGCTGGCACTCCTGCGGCGTGCAGGTTAACAGATCCAGCGTGAACCAACGTGCCGGAAGCCCGCCTGCCTGGTCTATTTCCTGCGCCACGCTGCGCAGTTTCTCTTCGTTACGTCCGACCAGCACAACGCTTGCGCTGTAGCGCGAATAGGTCAATGCTGCTTCGCGGCCGATACCGTCGCTGGCGCCGGTAACCAGGATAATGCGATCTTTTAATAAATGATGCTGTGGTTGATAGTGCACGGCGACTCCTTAGGCAATCTGCTGACGATCGCGCGTTGTATTCGGTCTCATACTTTTGCGTTTTATGCCTGAAACAGCCAGGCATTGCAATCAGCGAAGGGGAAACTCTTTGCGGAATGAACATCTTGCAACGATTTCATCGTCGCTGAAAAAAACGGGAAGGGGTCTCACGCACCACACAAAGCGCAGAGACTTGGTGACGCAGGCTGATGTACACTGTGCTTCAACGTCAGTGGTTTACACAAGGTGAATACGTGGAATTACTTGCTCAGTATGGCTTATTTTTGGCCAAAATCGCGACTGTTGTTGTCGCCATTGCGGTTATTACCGCCCTCATTGTTAACCTGGCCCAGCGCAAGAAACAGCGTGGGGAACTGCGGGTAACCAATCTCAGCGAGCAATACAAAGAGATGCGGGAAGAGCTGGCGGTTGCGCTGCTTGATGGTCCGCAGCAAAAGGTGTGGCACAAAGCGCAAAAGAAAAAGCACAAGCAGGAGGCGAAGGCCGCCAAAGCGCGGGCTAAGCTTGGGTCTACGGAGCCAAACAGCAAACCGCGTGCCTGGGTGCTGGATTTCAAAGGCAGTATGGATGCCCACGAAGTCGCCAGCCTGCGCGAAGAGATCACCGCAGTGCTGGCGGCAGTAAAACCGC
>NZ_JBCNNS010000101.1:0-15808 GCF_039594335.1 Raoultella sp. | reverse complement strand
GCTGGCTTTGTGCGCCGGCTCAAGGCCCAGTGCCAGGCCGGCGTTATTGACCAGCACATCGATGGCCTGCCATTCGCCCGGCAGCCCGGCAATCATCTCTTCAATCGCGGCACGATTACGTATGTCCAACTGCGCCGTATAGAGATTCTCGCCCAGCTCATCTTGCAATGTTTTCAGGCGCTCTTCACGACGCCCGGTGGCGATCACTTTGTGACCATTAGCGATAAAACGGCGAGTCATGCTTTCACCAAAACCTGCTGTTGCACCGGTAATCAGAATAATCATCATCGCTCCTGTCAATGTTCTCATCATGCCCTGGGCGTCTTTTACCCGGGCTTTCAATACCGTGTTGCTTAATATTTTTCGCTAAAATTGTTCCCCGGCGTGTCGCTGCGCTGCAAAGGGCAACAATCCGCAGAAAAAGATTCAGCAATGACGATAAGCGCGTTACAAGCACTGTAGCTACAAAAGAAAAGAGAGTCTACATCCGTGGAACAAACAATACGTTTCCAAAACAGGTAATTGCGATGGCGAATGCGGGAAAAACGCCTTTCAGCCGGGATCACAATCACCGTATTCAGAGGGAACGGTCTGCCGCTTTTGACCACCGGGAAACGACGGCGCTGGCCAATAAAGCATGCGAACCTTGTAGAAAAGTTGCCCGGAAAACATTCATTACATGAATTGATCATCGACGCATTATGGGGATTGTTACTCTGCCGCCGCACGACTGAAGAGCACAGTATCGGCACTTAAATCCATGTCGCGCCAGCACGCTGCGTCAGTGTATTTTGTCTGAGCAGGGCTCCGATGAAAGAATGGGAAGAAGAGAGCATCCCGACGCACGCTACCATCATCAGCACGGCGAACGATATTCCTGGTGTAGCGGGGGCGCTGCTGGTCGCCTGCGTTTTCTTTTTTGTGATGACTGTGTTTCCGCTGTCTTGCAGGCGGAAATCATTGCGGTCAATCAATGAGTTGCCTAATCTTACTGAATTAACGAGTCCAGGAGATGATGATGGCCGACAATAACCCCTTTTTGCGCGTCAGTCTGTTGCCTTATCAGGCACCCCATTTTGATCTGATTGATGATACCCATTACCGACCGGCCTTTGATGAAGGCGTTCGCCGTCAGCGGGCAGAGATTGCCGCAATAGTGAGTAACCCCGCACCGGCGGACTTTGCCAACACGCTGGTCGCTCTCGAACAGAGCGGGCAGTTGCTGGCGCGCGTCACCCGGGTGTTTTTTGCCATGGCAGGGGCGCATACCAACCCGACGCTCCAGGCGCTTGATGAGCAATTTTCTGCTGAACTGGCGGATCTGGGAAATGATATCTGGCTTAACGAGGCGCTGTTTCAGCGCGTGAAGCAGGTATGGCAGCAGCGTGATACCTTGCCGTCAGACAGCGAGTCCCGTCGGCTGCTGGAGATCACCTGGCAGCGTTTTACGCTGGCCGGTGCGACCCTGTCGGACGCGCAAAAAACGGAGCTGCGGGTTTTGAATACCCAGGCTGCGGCTCTGCAAAGTCAGTTTCAGCAGCGGCTGCTGGCAGCGGTGAAATCGGGTGGTCTGGTGGTCGACGACCCGGAGCAGTTAGAGGGACTCAGCGATGAAGAGATTGTCGAAGCCGCGGACGCCGCGCGGGAAAAAGGGCTAAGCGACCGCTGGTTGTTGCCTTTGCTGAACACTACCCAGCAGCCGGCGTTGCTCGCTTTACGTCATCGCCAGACGCGTGAGAATCTGTTTGCGGCGGGCTGGAACCGCAATCAGAAGGGCGATGCGAATGATACCCGCGAGCTGGTGCTTCGCCTGGCGGAGATTCGCGCCCGGAAAGCTGAGCTGTTGGGGGTAGCAGATTACGCCAACTGGTCGATGGCCGACCAAATGGCGGCAACACCCGAGGCCGCATTTGCGTTCATGCGTCGGATAGCTCCGCCCGCCCGGGCAAGAGCGGAGCGGGAACTGGCGGATATCCAGCGGGTGATTGAGAGTGAGGGCGGCGGTTTTAAGGCTGAAGCCTGGGACTGGTTGTACTACGGCGAACAGGTGCGCCGGACGACGTTCGCCATCGATGAAGCACAGCTAAAACCCTATTTCGCCCTCGATCGCGTTTTACAGGATGGCGTATTCTGGACGGCGTCCCGGTTGTTTGGTCTGCGGTTTGTCGAACGCTTTGATATTCCGGTTTATCATCCGGATGTCCGGGTATGGGAAATCTTTGACGCCAATGGAGAAGGTCTGGCGTTGTTTTACGGCGACTACTTCTCGCGGGATTCGAAAAGCGGCGGGGCGTGGATGGACGTTTTCGTTGAGCAATCCACGTTGCTTGAGCAGCATCCGGTGATTTACAACGTCTGTAACTACCAGAAACCGAAGGCTGGCCACAGCGCGCTGCTCTCCTGGGATGAGGTCATCACCTTATTCCATGAATTTGGTCATGCGCTGCACGGGCTGTTTGCCAGTCAGCGTTACGCCAGCCTGTCGGGGACCAATACTCCGCGCGATTTTGTTGAGTTTCCGTCGCAGATCTACGAGCACTGGGCCAGTGAACCGCAGGTGTTCGCCCACTATGCGCGCCATTACCAGACCGGGGAAGCGATGCCGGATACGCTGCGTGAGCGCATGCTGCGCGCGGCGAAGTTTAATAAGGGCTATGACATGAGCGAGCTGCTGGCGGCGGCGCTGTTGGATATGCACTGGCATAGTCTCTCGTCGACGGATATTCCGCGCGATGTCGATAGCTTCGAAGCGACGGCGTTGCGTAAGGAGCAGATGGACCTGGCCGCCGTGCCGCCACGTTACCGTAGCAGCTATTTTTCGCATATTTTCGGCGGCGGCTATGCGGCAGGCTATTATGCCTATCTGTGGACGCAGATGCTGGCCGATGACGGCTATCAGTGGTTTGTTGAGCACGGTGGCCTGAACCGTGAAAACGGCCAGCGCTTCCGAGAGGCGATTTTATCTCGCGGGAATAGCACTGATTTAGCTGAACTTTATCGTCAGTGGCGCGGACACGATCCAAAGATTGAGCCGATGCTGGAAAATCGCGGATTGAGTGCATAAGGCAACTGCATGTTGGCATCAGAACCGGGCTTGATGCCCGGTTTTTTTATCCGTTTTTCTCCACCTGGCTCTCTGAAATTTCTCCCCCAAATGCATTTTTAGATGTTGGTGACATTACTGACAACGCTGTTGACCTCTGGAATAACATACAGCGACACTCGAGATTTATAAACTTAATGAAAGCGCCCAACCGTTGTATATACCACAGGTTGAAGAAGGGGGGCGTCAAGCAGAGGGCGATAAATGATGTGAGGTCGCGAGAGTATTTATAAAAATAAAACCGTGGCGGATGTTTTACGACACTTTGCTCCCACGGATGCTTTAACCTGGCATCGATTGGATATCTGTTCGATACAATTTTGATGTGATTGCGAATGGTGAATTATTAAGGACACATCAGCGGTTATTTACAGAAGGTTAATTTAAAGCATACAGGGAAGCCGCTGTCAGAAAAGGGGCCAAACTGGCGGAGCCTGACTTTGTAACGGAAAAACGATACGTAAGAGGAAAGTATTCAGCTGTAATATGAAACACGGTAAGAGGGTGGGATTGTCGCTGCAGGAGGTGAGAAATGGAGGTTTGCAGCTGCTCAATGGAGAACTCGACTGGCGCGGTGGCGGTGGTGCATCCCCTGTGCTGCGATGCACGTCGTCATGGCTCCATCGAACCACATGCATTTATTCTCAACAATCCGTGAAGAAGGTCGGTTAAAAAATGCCCCGGCTATCAATGCCAACAAAAAGGCCAGCAACGGAATGATTTTATGTGTTCTCACAAGATAAGAAATCCGGTATCGCAGATAATGTTTCGTAATTTACACCATCAAGATGAATGTCGCGTGACAACCTTCAGACAATGAACAAGAAATCCCCCTTTTCACCACTCCAATGGGCGTACAGGAAAAAGGGGGTGAAATGACACTATCAACATTTCAAAAGTAACAACCGGTAGGTATCGCAATTCACAATACAACTAAATCATCATAGTGGGTATAAGTTGACCAGAGTATTTCATTATGATCGAACGCGAAAGAGTGCGGGAAAAATCCCCTTACAGGCTCTGGCAGGGAAAAGGCGCAGGCAAACTGCTAAGCCCTTTATTCACGGGTATTTTGTCTGAGTTGATAAATGGATCAGGGTGACGTATTTCACCTACACACTATTTTCAGGAATCTGTCACCGCGGTGATGGGAAAATCATATGAAACTTGCATGCGGCCGGGACGGGTGGCAACAACGTATGTAAGGAGCTGATTTTGATAGATTCAATCCACTATCAGAAGCAGGTTAATTTACACGAGAACGCCGGAAGGTAACTAACTTGCTGTTTAGCATCAATAAATATTCCAGTTGAAATGCGCTTCTCGCAGATTTTCGGCGGCGATTATGACTGTCTGTGGACGCAGTGGCTGGGCGACGACGGCTATCAGTGGTTTGTTGAGTCCGGCGGTCTCACTCGTGAAAACGGTCAGCGCTTGCGTACCGCGATCTTGTCGCGGCGAAAGAGATCCGGTTTTTAACTCCAGCCGCCAGACCTCTTCCGGCGTTAGCCTCAGTGACGTTTTGCAACCTGAATGGCGTTGTTAAACAGACAAATATTAACCCTTTATAATTAATGTTTTTTTGCTGTTTATTTTCCCTTGCATAGACGAGAATATCCTCCCCGAGAATAAAATGGCTGAAAAGGATCCGCTATGTTAGAAAAATACTTCCAGTTTGATGGCGATAGTGGTGACGCGGCTATCGAGAAGCATAAACGTTTGCTCGCTGTTCAGGCGGCATTAGAAATTTCGAAAGCCGCTGTCTCTTCATCAACGGCGAATTCCGGTATTCGTAGCCAGATGGATTTACGCAATGTGGCTCAGGAAGTCGCTTCTCTGGCTGATGCCATTCAGGACGCTCTCGAAGGCTACGAGGAAAACTAATCCCGGCTATCGTGCTAATGTTTTCGCGTCAGGCCTCGCGTTGGCGAGGCCTTTACGTCAGAGGGCTCATTGTCCGGAGGCTTCCTGATGGAGTCCGTCCGCTGCCCGGCTATGGCTTTTTATCGTCTCCGGACCAGTGGGTAACCAGCGTTTCGCCGATGGACGCAATCTGTTTATTGCGCTCATCCATGGAGGCCGGCGTTCCGGTTAAATAAATCACCACGATACGAGCGGCTTTACCGTCCGGACCGAGAGCGGCGATGATCCCGCGCGAGCCGCGATTGCCGGCTCCGCTCTTATCGGCGATAAACCAGCCCTCCGGTAGTGCTGAACGCAACAGCGGTCCTGCAACTTTATCCTCTACCATCCAGCGTTGTAACTGCTGCTGTGACGCGGTGGAAAGCATGCGCCCGGTCAACAGATTCCGCAGTGTCCTGGCCATCGCTTCCGGAGTCGTGGTATCACGCTCGTCGCCCGGCCGCGCTTCATTGAGTTCCGTTTCCCAACGGTCGAGCCGCGAGGTCTGGTCACCGCTGCGGCGCAGGAAGGTGGTGAGCCCTTGTGGGCCGCCGAGGGTGGTCAGCAGCAGGTTTGCCGCCGTATTATCACTCAGGGTAATCGCGGCAGCGCACAGTTCGGCCACAGTCAACCCATCGGTAAGGTGCTTCTCCGTCACCGGAGAGTATTCAACCAGATCCTGCTGCCGGTAATGGATACGGCGATCGAGCTGTTCTTTACCGGCATCGACGCGCGACAAAACTGCGCCGCAGAGCAGCACTTTGGAGGTGCTCATCATCGGAAAGCGTTCGCCAGAGCGATAGCCAGCCAGCAGTTGGCCAGACGCTAAATCCAGTTCGGCGTAGCCGACCCGGCCCTGAAGCTGGCTTTCGGCGTGTTTGACCGTCTTCACCGTGGCTTCATGCGCCCAGCCGGGGAGCGCCAGAGCGGCTAACAATGGGAGAAGGGCGAATCGAGATTGACGCATAGCGGAATGTTTCCCTGAAGGATGTTGTACGCCCGCCGATCTGGCGGTTTTTGCGGACGTCACGGAAAATAAGCAAAAAATAAACATAAATAAGAGTTATGAAGATTCACAATTTCTCTTTTTTCCTTCATTATCAGCCAGCTTTTACCAGTAATAATCAATGCTTAGCTCAGTATATGAAAGAGTTTTTTTCATTCGGGCTGACATGAACTATAAGAATGTACTTAAGGTTGAGTAAATGCTCTACACCGTCGGCAATCACATATTAACCATTGATCCATCCAGGAGGAACATGGTGGACCCGCTAATTAAGGTCATGCTGGTGGGGGGAAAGGCGGATGGGCTGCTGGTCAGCGTCGCCGGTACCGCGACGGAACTGTCCGTCACCGCCGCGCAGTATGGCGCGAAATCTGGCAACCCGCTGAGCTATCGGATTGTTTCGCAAACGATCGATGATGAGCGCTATTTTTTCGGCGTGTTTAGCGAAACCCATGACGATGCCGACAAGCTCAAACGTGTGGCCCTGACCCGAGGCATGAAAAAGTCTCTCCGCTGAGTGCGTCCTCGCCGGGCGATTAACCTTCGTTCGGCCTGACCGTGTTCTCATTCCCCTTGTTTGCCACTGTTGTCGCACGGAGTTTTTTCATCGGGAGCACCATGATTCACCATATCCGCATACAAAATTTCAGGTCGGTCAGGGATATCGAACTGGAACTGGGCGCACTCAATATTGTGTTTGGGCCGAATGGCTGCGGCAAGTCCAATATCTACAAAGCCATTCACCTGTTAACCGCCTCCGCTGACGGCAAGTTCTCAGGTTATATCAGCGAGGAGGGCGGGCTGGAAAATGTGATGTGGTCAGGGCGTACGGCGCCCACGGCGCGCCACCCGCGACGGCTACAAATTTCCTGTCTGACCGGCGAGTTCGACTATGAACTCCAGGTGGGCTTCCCGGAAAAACTGCCTTATCCCACGCAGTTTATGCTCGACCCGATCGTTAAAGAGGAGTCCATCTGGCTGGCGGGATTCTCCCGGCGACCTTCCGCCAGGGTTTTGCAGCGTAAAAACCAGGCCGCGTTTCTGCTCGATGTCAACGGTGAGAAAAATACCTTCACCGACACAATTTATGAGAACGAGTCGATCTTTGGTCAACTGGGTGAGCCGCACCGCTTCCCGGAAGTTTCTCGCGTCCGGGAAACAATGCGCCAGTGGCGTTTCTACCACGAATTTAATATCGGCCGCCATTCGGCGCTTCGCCATCCGACGGTGGGTTACCGTTCACCGGTGCTGGACAGCGACGGGCATAACCTCGCCGCCGCTTTTCAGACGATTGTCGAAATTGGCGCCGAAGAGCTCCTGCACGAGATTCTGGCCGCCGCCTTTCCGGAGTGCGCTTTTTTTTGCGAAAACGACAACTCGCGCTTCTCGATTAAGATGCGACGTAACGGGGTGTTTCGCCCGCTGCTGGCGGCGGAAATGTCGGACGGCACGCTGCGGTTTTTATGTCTGGCGGTCGCGCTGTTGAGTCCGCGCCCGCCGGCATTTCTGGCGATCAACGAACCGGAAAATAGCCTCCATCGGCAGATGTTCCCGGCGCTGGCCCGGCTGATTGTCGAGGCTTCCCGCTATAGCCAAATCTGGTTGACCAGCCATTCTGCCGAGCTAGCGGCGCTTATCTCCTCGCAGGCCGACAGCCGGATATACGAGCTGGAAAACAGCGACGGCGAGACGCGAATTAAAGCCGCGGTGGCCGGGTAATGTTAGCGGCCCGTCTTGCACAACGGGCTACTCATTGGCAGTTTACGCGGCGTTGTTATAGCCGGCGGTTGGCAGCAGCGTTTTACTGCCTTTGAGGGTGAACAGCGAAAGCACGGTAAAGCACAGGGTAATAGAACCCAGAATCAGATAAGCCTGATGGAAGCCGACGGTGTCGTACATTCGGCCAACCCATGCCGACAGCACCACGCCGGAGAGCTGTTTCGATAAGTTAAAACCGATCAGGAACAGGGTGGCGGACAATTTCGGGTTAAACGCCGACGAAATATATTTAAAGGTGCCGACTAGCAGGAACGGGACTTCAAACATATGCAGCATTTTTAAAATCACCACTTCGACCGACGTGGTGGCAAATGAAGAGCCGAGAATACGAACAGACATAATGATCCCGGCGGTCAGCAGCGCATTTTTCGCCCCGATACGGTTCACAATCGCCGGGGCGCAGAACATGATCAGCGCATTCAGTAATTCGCCGCCGGTGGTGACGAAACCAAAGACTTCGGTTCCGTGCTGCGGGTCAGCAAAAAAGCCTTTAAAAAAATTGGCAAACTGCTGGTCGAATACGTCATAGACGCTGGCGACGCCGACCACATAGACAATAAATCCCCAGAATCGCGGCATTCGCAGCAGTTCAGCGGCGACGCGCAGAGAAAACGCCTGACGGTTTGCGCCTAAGGCATCCATCACCTGGGCGCTGTTGCTGCTTTCCGGGCGGGAGAACCACAGCAACACCCCGAGAACCAGCGCAAAGCCGGAGGCAATCCAGAAGGTGATATTGGGATCAATACCAAACAAGATACCGGTGATTGACGCGCAGAGCGCCCAGCCGATACAGCCAGCAACGCGGACCTTGCCATATTCGAATCGGTTGGCGCGACTGACCCGCTCGATGTAGGCTTCGACCGCGCCGGAACCGCTGGAGAAGACAATTCCCAGATAGAGTCCTCCCATCAGCGCCCCGGCGATAATATTGATCTGCAACAGCGGAGAGAAGACAAAAATAAAGAATGGGGCAAACAGAATTAATAAGATGGTGATAGTCCACAGCAGGTGTTTACGCAGTCCCAGCTTATCTGATATCAAACCAAATATCGGCTGGCAAATAATGGCGAACAGTGAAATAGCAGAGAAGACAATCCCGGTTTCCGTTTTGGTTAAATGGTTTACATCCGCCAGCCATACCGGAAAAAACGGGAAATAGGCCGACATAATGAAGTAGTAAAAGAAAAAGAACAGCAGGAAATAAACAAAATTATGCCGTTCGCGCGGCGCCAGTTCAGAGAATTTCATAGAGATGTTCCAGTGTTATTATACTCGTCATTATTCCGACTGCCTGATATTGGTGGCACGCTGTTCTCTGCGTGATATTTGCCATCCCTTGGTTTCGGCCCGGATGCTGCCCCTTTCCGCCATGATGCATCCCGAATATGCGGGTATAGCCGTTTTATAGGGGGGCGAGAGCCCCCGTTGAGGGTTTAGCGTAAAGACAGAGAGAGCTGGTACTGCCACCGGGTCCCGAGCAACAGCCACTGCGGCAGCACGCTGGGTGTCCAGGAGTCATCGCCGCCGACGCCCATATGCTCGCCGTCCAGGGTGATCCAGACGCCTTTTTCTGGTGTCATCCGGTGCCAGTGGTCGGTTGCCATGAGCTGCGCGGTGCTGTAGGGCTGAACTGAGAAGTGGAAGTTACCGCTCACGTGCCAGCGTCCCCAATCCAACGCTGTGTTGTCGCAGCGCAGGCCGTTTTCCGTCGGAAAAATATAGGGTGTGCTCATCGCTTCCAGCGGAAGCTGCCAGCGGGCGAAACAGGCACTGCTCTTGCGATCAGGGTAGTTTTCATGCGGTCCGTAGCCGAGCCATGAGACGGGCGCCTGCTGGTCAGGGACCTGGAAGTGGAGACCTACGCGCGGCAGCGGCGGCAGCGTGCTGGACCGCTCGCCGCTCACCGCCAGATGCAGACGGCCATCGCTAGCAAAGGTCATCCGCCACTGGCTGACGATGACCACTTCATCGCCGCGAAGATAGTGCCAGCAGCTGTCGACAATGGTCTCATGTGCCAGGCGCTCAGCGGTACAGTGAACGCAGCGCGCTTCGAGCGCATAAAGTCCGGCACTTTTCCAGCGCTCAACCCAGGCGTTGGGGTCGATACGATCCGTTTCGCTAATGCCAATATCGTTATCCAGCGGAGCGCGAACGAATTGATCGCGCAGCGGAGACAGCAGCTGTTCTGCGCCTTCCGCCAGCCAGTGGGTTAACAGGCCGCTCTGACGATCGATAATCCATTGCTGAGATCCCTGACGGACGATGAAGATCTCATCATCGATGGTCAGCTCCGGTGCCGGACCGATGGCGGCGGTCGCGGGTAAGACCAGCGGGGCGGCGAGGGCAAACTGCTTCCAGGCCACGCGGTGCCCGGCGACAGACCACGCCGTCGCCTGCGGCTGGACAACTTCCAGCGTCAGCCAGACCTCCGTGGCGCCTGCCGGCAAGGTCGGGCCGTCACACAAGGTAAAATCGCCCTGGCCCTGCGGCGCGAGGTTCAACGCCAGACTGCCGCTGGCCACGGTTTCGCCGGCGGACTGCACCTGCCAGTTCAGCACTTCATTATCGGTGGCGCGGAACAGGTATTCGCTCTCAACACCGATCCGCAGCGGGGACTGCGCCAGCAGGGTAAACTGGAAATATTGCTGAGCATGTTTCGCTTCAACCAGCGAAGGATGAGGGCGACGATCCGGGAACACCAGCCCGTTCATGCAGAACTGCCGGTCGTTCGGTGTGTCGCCAAAATCCCCGCCGTAGGCCCAGCCGACGCTGCCGTCCTCAAAGGTCTTTTCAATCGCCTGATCCGCCCAGTCCCAGATAAAGCCGCCCTGCAGGCGTGGATATTCCCGGAAGGCCTGCCAGTAATCGGCAAAATTACCGAGGCTGTTGCCCATCGCATGAGCATATTCGCAGAGAATCAGCGGTCGCTGTTCGCCGGGCAGACTAATCCACTTTTTAATGCCCCATTTCGGCACGGCGGGAATCAGCTGATCGCGTTCCACACGGGCGTACATCGGGCAGAGAATATCGGTCGCCGCGCTGTCAGCGCCGCCGCCTTCGTACTGGACCGGACGCGTGGGATCTTCGCGTTTCAGCCAGCGATACAGGGCTTCATGGTTCGCGCCACAGCCGGACTCGTTACCCAGCGACCAGATAATAATCGACGGATGGTTACGGTGACTTTGCAACATCCGGGTGACGCGTGCGCTGTAGGCCGGCAGCCAGGCCGGATCGTCGGAGAGGCGGTTCATTGGCACCATACCATGGGTTTCGATGTTCGCCTCATCGACCACGTACAGGCCGTAGCGGTTGCACAGTTCATACCAGCGCGCGGCGTTCGGATAGTGCGAACAGCGTACAGCGTTAAAGTTATTTTGCTTCATCAACAGAATATCCTGCAGCATATCCTCTTCGGTCACCACCTGGCCGCGCTGATGGTGGTGCTCATGGCGATTCACCCCGCGGATCAGCAGCGGTTTGCCGTTGAGCAGCAACAGACCGTTGCTGATCTCCACCCGGCGAAAGCCGATGTCCCAGGCTTCGGCTTCAACCAGTTCTTCGCCGTGCCACAGGGCCACCACGGTACGATAGCAGTGGGGCGTCTCCGCGCTCCATTGCCGCGGTTTTTCCACCGCCAGGACAAGCGTTGCCCGTTCGGCATAATGACCTCGTTCATCAACTGGTGCAGAACCGGGCCGCCGGCGCTGGCGGGCAATCAGCTGTTCGCCATCCCACAGGCTGACTTCAGCCTCCAGCCCGGCCAACTGCTCGCCAGCGGCGGAGATGGTCAGGTTGACCTGCAGCTCACCGTCGCGATACAGCGCATCCAGATGGGGGGAAATCTGCACGTCGCTCAGGTGCGGCTTTGGTTTGTTCAGCAACCACACCGAGCGGAAAATCCCGCTCATGCGCCACATATCCTGATCTTCAAGCCAGGTGCCGGCGCTCCAGCGCATGACCATCACGCACAGCCGGTTTGCGCCCGCCCGCAGATAAGGGGTCAGGTCGAAAGCCGCCGGCAGCCGGCTATCCTGGGAGTAACCGACCCATACCCCGTTGCACCACAGGTGAAACGCGGAGTTAACGCCGTCAAAAATAATCTGCGTCAGGCCATCGGCCAGCCAGTTTTGCTCCAGCGTGATGTTCAGCGAGTACAGGCCGGTCGGATTCTCTTCCGGGACCCGCGGCGGGGTTGTATCGATGGGATAGCGGACGTTGGTATAGACTGGCGCGTCGTAGCCTTCCATCTGCCAGTTAGAGGGCACCGGCGTGCTGCGACTCGTGTCGAGATCGCGCTCGACCCAGTGGGCATCGACGGCAAACGGGCTGGGGGACCAGGAGAACTGCCATTGCCCGTCGAGCAGACGGAGGCGATCGGAAGGGCGGTTGTCCCGGGCTTCATCGAGCGATCGCCAACTGGCAAATGTCGGATGAGCCGCCAGGCGGTTAAGGTGAGTGATGGTCTGATTTTGCCAATCTTCACGGGCCAGCACGTCCTGAAACGTCAACGAGCGAACCGTGTGTGAGTCATGTTGTTGCATAGGCATACCTGACGGATAAATGAGGAAAATGTCATTCGCTAGACAAAGATGATGTCGTTATCAGATATTTTTCTTCATACCGCAATACTCATGAAAATGAAACCGACTCACGATCACGAAACTCCAGGATAAGCGCTGATTTTTGTCGTCAATCAGACATAAAATGTTAGCGGACGACATTTATCGTCATCAGACTGATTTTACGCTGACAGGAGGGGATTATGCAGCGGCGCTCGGCAACCTTAGACGATGTGGCCCACGAGGCCGGCGTTTCTCAGCAAACGGTCTCCCGGGTGCTGAATCGTCCCGATGTGGTCTCCGCGCGGACTCGCGAGAAAGTGATCCGTGCGATGCAGGCGCTGCACTATGTTCCCAACCGATCGGCGCAGCTGCTGGCGGGGAAAGCGGCACCTTCAATCGGGCTGATTACGGCATCACTGACGCTGCACGCGCCGTCACAAATCGCATCGGCAGTGAAAAGCCACGCCGGTGCTCATCAGCTGGAAGTGTCCATCGCCATGCCTGAACGCAGCGACTATGCTTCGCTTCAGACCCGGCTGGATGAGTTTCGTGCTCAGCATATTCGCGGCGCGATTATCAGCCTGCCGCTGGAGAGCAGCATCGCGGAACGGCTGGTGAAGGAAAACTCCGATATCGCCTGTCTGTTTCTTGATGTTTCGCCGGAGACGGAAGTCTCCTGCGTGCGCTTTGATCATCGTGACGGCTGCGGTGCCTGCGTCCGGCATCTCTGGGGACTCGGCCATCGGGAATTTGGCCTGCTGGCCGGTCCGGAAAGTTCGGTCTCTGCCCGGATGCGCCTTGGTAGCTGGCGGGAAACCTTGCACAGCCTGGGCGTGAGCCAGGCCATGACGGTGTTTGGTGACTGGAGCGCTGCGAGCGGCTGGCAGAAAACCTTTGAATTGCTCCACCTCCAGCCGCGGCTCAGCGCCATCGTCGTGGCCAATGACCAGATGGCATTAGGGGTACTCAGCGCGCTGGCGCAGCTTAATCGCACCGGTAACAGCGCCGTATCGGTCACCGGCTACGACGATACGGCGGACAGCCTTTACTTTCAACCGCCGCTGACGACCGTGGCGCAGAACTTCGATCTGCTTGGGCAACGTGCGGTGGAGCTGCTGACCCAGCAGATGGCGGCGCCGCAGGTGCCGATCCGCGAATTGTTACCCACCCGCTTGATCGTCCGCCAGTCAACCTGGCCTCGTGAGGGGCAATATCCCCGCGATCCGCTGATTACGCAGCTCAAAGCGCTGGTGGATAAACTGTAAGCGGATGTCGGTTTAACTTTCATTGAAGATAAATATGCTAGCGTATGGCCAGGCGTAGAAGGAGATGGAAAATGCTTCTACGTAAAATGCAAAACACAATCTATCCATGCAAGCATTTATTCACCGCCACTCGCTGGCGGTTTTTTTTGGCCGCTATTCCCGCATCAGTTATCGTATTTTGTTTTATGCTGCAATTTGCCTGTTAAATATACAGAAAGAAGAATAAAGACATTGTTTTTCAGAGCAGTGGTGAGGCGTTGTTTGGGGATTGTCGGTTTTAATCCAGCATAAAATTCTGCTGAAAAGGGGTGAGGTATCCAGCTCTTTGTGACGGTAACAATGGCGCCATGCCCAGCGGATTATTGCCTGAATTCAAATTTAACCCTTTGTTGCAGAAGGCTTTCATTTTGGACGTAATAATCAAATTTCTTCTTTTGCACATTCAGGATCATTGAGTGCGAATCAACTTTCCATAACAGCCTGTTTGCCGGTTGCGCCTGCCAACCTCAGAAAAAGAGGGAAAAAACCGCTCGACATCCGCCGGTCGTGATAATATTGAGAATTATTATCAATATGGAAGATGATGATGAAAATCTCCGCGGCGCTACTTTTTGTCGGCTGCTGCCTGATATCGGCCTGCACCAGCCAGATGAAAGGACTTGCTCCCGAACAACTTGTTTTCACGCAACCCGTTTATCCTTACTACGCTCTGGCTAACCACCTCGACGGGGAAGTCAAAATCCGTTTTGATGTCGATGCGAGCGGCAAAGTGGAAAAAATGTGGATATTAACCTCAGAACCACAGCATCTGTTCGATGATGCCGTGATTTCCGCCGTGGCAAAATGGCGCTTTGAGAGCAATAAGCCCTATAAGGGAATGACCAAAACGATCCGCTTTAAATTAAACAATGCCGGTTAAGGTGAATTCGGCAGCCGATCTTTTTGCTCCGGGTTCACCCGGTCATTATTCAGTCTCTCTTTGCTGTTGGCTGTACTTCATCGTTCAGGCAAAACATCTGTGCGAAGGACAATGCCGGGATAGCGACGGGAGTAATGGGCTCGCGACGGGAGTAACGGGCTCGCGACGGCGGGCCCGTTTTACGTCATCAGAGAAGTCCCAGGCGCAGACCTAAATCCTGGGGATAGGGGTTAAAGTAGTTTTGCGTCAGCAAGTAGCGGTCCGGGAATTCGGCCAGGTAGTGTTTCAGCAAGGTGATCGGCGCGAGTATCGGCAGCAAACCGGCGCGATAGTTGAGGATCACCTCGCGAAGTTCCCCGCGCTGGCGGCGATTGAGCCGATCGCGGAAGTAGCCCTGGATATGCATCAGCACGTTGGTATGGTTTTTCCGCGAAGCGGGTTGTTTCAGAATGGCCATCAGCTTAGCGCGATAAGCGACAAAGAAGGCATCCAGATCTTCCCACTGGTGAAGGGCGGCAACGAAAGGCCCAATTTCGCGATAGCCCGCCTGGTCATGCGCCAGCAACTGCAATTTGTACTGGCTATGGAAATCCAGTAGCGCACGACGGCTGAGCCCTTGCGCGCGTAGGGTATGTAACTGGTGCAGCGCGAAGACGCGCTCGACAAAGTTTTCCCGCAGCACCGGGTCGTGCAGTCGGCCATCTTCTTCTACCGGCAGCCACGGATAGTGCGACAGCAATGTCTGCGTGAAAAGACCCACTCCCTCTTTACGCCCGCGGTGACCTCTTTCGTCATACAGCCGTACGCGCTCCATACCGCAGCTGGGCGATTTCGCACAGACAACAAAGCCAGAGAGGGCGTCCACGTTGGGGAGAAATGACGCGGTAAATCCGGCCATTTTCTCCGTCACATCCTCGTGTGGCGTTTGGCTAAAACGCATCTGAATGGTTCCTTCGCGGGTTTGCACCAGACGAAGGGCCTGGCGAGGCGTGGGTAGGCCGATGGCCATCTCCGGGCAGACGGGTTTGAAGACAACCCAATCCGCTAGTTCGTCCATGACAAAGCCCATACGTTTATGCCCGCCGTCAAATCGTACGGCTGAGCCGGTTAAACATGCGCTGATTCCCACTGCGGGTTGCGTGTTCATTGTGCCGTCCTCTTATTGCCCTCGTTGCAGGAAGAACCGGTGAACCCGCTGTTACCGGGCCGCGCAATGCCTCCACAGAGTTAAAACTTACACAATAACTAAATTTTGTCCAATTATTGGCGAGG